>QCTC01000020.1 GCA_003211315.1 Prochlorococcus sp. AG-670-O17
CTTATCATCGGAACTACTTAAAAACCTTGCTGATGATTGCTCAACATCTGCCAAAAGCAAATCTAGGCAACCTATTAATGGCATTGAGTCAAGTCCTGATAAATTTAGTTTTTTTAATATTTTTCGAGCTTCGAATAATTTTGCAGGTTTTCTTCTTGCAAATCCAATTGCTGTTAAAGATAAAAAAGCTAAAAATCCCGCTTCACTTGAACCCCTTTTTTGTAATTCTAAAAATAAATCTATTTGATCCTGAACAGTTAAGAATGGCTTTATTTGTTGAAAGAACGATTCAAATTCTTGCTGATTTAGATAGTTATTATATTCAGATTTGTTTTTCCCTTCTAATCCACCTCTTTTGATTATAAAATTTTCCAGCATACTTAAACCTTTTTTATGCGACTCATATTCATTTAAATCTCTACTTAACAAATCAAGAATTCGATATGGAAGAAGCGATATTAAGTCCTCTTCAAGAGATTTCCTTAATTCCCCTAGTTTCCCCATTCTTTGAAGAAGTTGTATACCTTCTTGTAAAAAATCTGCAGCATTTGAATAATATCTTTGATCTTGCTCTTGTATCGCAGCATCTCTAGAAGTCAAAGCAGCTAACAAGGTAAGATCAGCTTCTCTGCTGCTACCCAAAGCAGGGGTTTGAGGGGGTTGCAATGCTTTTCTTGTTAATTTGAAGGCTTCTTTGGAAGAACCAGATTCCCAAAGGAGAATTAATCCTGCAACCTCTCTATTGGAAGATAAATCTAAACCTGATGCTCCATTTAGTAATAAATTTTCGTAATCTCTTCTACTATCCGGATCTGTAAGCAAATCGGCAGTAAGGCGAAGCAATTCCGATCTTTGAGTTAAAACCTCGTATGTAAATCCTTCATCGGGAGTTTTATCTAAGCGCAATTGAAAAGCCCTTAATATTTCCTCAGATGTTGCTGAGGGGCTTACACCTATTAAACGAAAGTGGTCTAATGGAAGTTCCAAACAATTATCCTATTGAAAATCCTTTAGATGAATCTTATCAATTTATATTTTTTTTTCATAAGGTCTTGGAGAGTTATTAAAAAAAAACATGAAAATCGTCCATTGAAGCTTAGAATGTTAACAAATCAAAACTTCATTAAGGTATTTTCTTGGAAACACACGTAGAGAGAATTTCAAATCTTCAAGACTTTAAAAAAGCGAAGTTAGATCGTGAAACCGGATTATTTCTCTACGAAGATATGACGCTTGGTAGAAGATTTGAAGATAAATGTGCAGAGATGTACTACAGAGGCAAGATGTTTGGATTCGTACACCTTTATAACGGCCAAGAAGCAATCAGCACTGGTGTGATAGGTGCAATGAAAAGGAAGCATGACTGGTTTTGTAGTACCTATCGCGATCATGTTCATGCGCTTAGCGCAGGTGTTCCACCTTTTGAAGTGATGAGTGAATTATTCGGTAAAGCAACAGGATGCAGTAAAGGCAGAGGTGGTTCTATGCATTTGTTCTCAAAAGAGCATCATCTATTGGGAGGATATGCTTTTATTGGAGAAGGTATTCCAGTTGCATTAGGATCAGCTTTTTCAAGTAAATACAAAAAAGAAGTTGTAGGTGACAACCAAAGTGACTCTGTTACAGCTGCTTTCTTTGGAGATGGGACTTGTAATAATGGACAATTCTTTGAATGTTTGAATATGGCTCAGTTATGGAAATTACCGATAATTTTTGTAGTTGAAAATAATAAATGGGCTATTGGTATGGCTCATGACAGAGCCACAAGCAGCCCAGAAATATGGAGAAAAGCATCAGCTTTCGGAATGCATGGCGAAGAGGTTGATGGAATGGATGTTTTAGCTGTGAGGGGAGCTGCTCAAAGAGCTGTAGAAAGAGCAAGAGCTGGAGAGGGCCCTACTTTACTAGAATGTTTAACTTACAGATTCAGAGGGCATTCTTTAGCTGATCCAGATGAATTAAGAGCTGAAGAAGAAAAAGAATTCTGGGCCAAAAGGGATCCTATTAAGAAATTGGCTAATCAGATGATAGAAGGAAATTTCGCTAAAGAAGACGAATTAAAAAGCATAGAAAAGAAAATAGATTTAGAAGTAGCTGAATCTGTTAAAAATGCCCTAGAAGCTCCTGAACCTCCCTCTAACGAACTAACTAAATATATTTGGGCTGAAGATTAAATCAAATCCCGCTAGGTAATTTTCTTGTTAAATTTCTTAGTTTTCTAAGAGCCTTGAGTTCCACCTGCCTTACTCTTTCTCTAGAGACTTCTAATAACCTTCCTATTTCGGCTAAAGTATGTCTTTCATTTCCATCTAAACCGAATCTTAACTTCAGAACATGTTGTTCTTGTTCACTTAAGTGACTTAACCATTTTCCTAGCTGTTCTTGATGCATTTTTTGCTCAACTTGGTCTAAGGGCTCCTCATTACTACTATCTGCAATAAGATCACCTAAAAAACTCCTGCCATCATCTCCATTCACAGGTGCATCCAAACTACTTGTAGATAGAGCTTGCCTCAATACAGAATCAAGTTCCTCTACATCTATTTCCATTGCTTCAGCAATTTCAATTCTACTTGGCATTGCCCCAAGTTTATGAGCTAATTCCCTACTTATTTTTCTAATAGTGGCAAGTCTCTCACTTAAATGAACGGGTAAACGAATAGTTCTAGATTGACAGGCAATAGCTCTTGTCATACTTTGGCGAATCCACCAAAAGGCATATGTAGAAAACTTATATCCTCTTGTAGGATCAAACTTTTCAACTGCTCTTTCTAAACCTAAAGAACCTTCTTGAACAAGATCTAAAAGTTCTAATCCTTTACCTTGATATTTTTTTGCAACACTGACTACTAATCTTAAATTAGCTTTCATCATTCTCTCTTTAGCTCTTCTTCCAATTTTTATTGTTCTTTTATCTTGGGGAGTAAATTGTTTAGTTTTTTCGTTTAGTTGACCATCTTCAGTTAAGATCATCATTTTTTGAACTTGGTTACCCAATTCAATTTCTTCAGCAGGAGTTAGTAAAGGGACTCGACCAATATTAGAGAGATACCAACTAATAGGATCATTACCTCTTCTTTTTTGTGGTTCAGTTGATGTTGATACTGATGAAGCCATTTTACACCTAAATAGAGGTATTAAAACTTTCCTACACTTTTATAGAAATACACGATTACTTAATACCTGCTTCAGATTTCAGGTATAAATTGTGTAGTTATGTGTTTAAAACTATAAAAAACTCCTCATAATTGTTTCTTTCATGACATTAGCCTCGTTTTTCTTTTTCTCATTAATTTTGATAACTGGTCTCCTATTAAAGAAGCATTTGATCCTTTTTTACACTTTGATGCAGCAAAAGAGTGTAATAAAACGTATTTTGCTAAAGATTCAGTCCTAATGTCTTCTCCAAAAGAAGACAACTCTATTGCTGAACATCCACCAATAAATCCAGATAAAAGATCGCCTAAACCCGCTCTTGCAGTCTCAGCATCAGTTCCAAAAAGTTGCCATGCATTTTCATTATTGGCAATAACACTATTTGCTCCCTTTAGTAAAATACCTATATCGAATTCTTTAGCAGCTTTTATAGCTATTTCAACTTGGTTATTACAATTAATCTCAGGGAACAACCTCACAAATTCTTTATTATGTGGAGTAATCCAAGTTTCATACTTTCTTTCTAAGAAAAATTTAGCTCCCAAATTTGATTTAGAAATTCTATTAAGTGCATCCGCATCAAGAATCAATAAACTTTTTAAATCTAATAGGTACTGCGTTGATTTTTCCCAATCATCCTGGTTTAAGCCAATTCCCGGGCCAATAACTATTGAATCATAAGCAGCAAAATCAATATTCTTTAAGGCATCGAATAAAATTGAATTTCCATTTGGGTCGCTACCAAGTCTCCCTATAACTACTGCTTCTGGTTCAACTTCCCAAATAGAGTTTGAAACTAAATCCGGGAGAATTGCTGATACAAATCCTGCCCCACTCGAAATAGCTCCTTTTATTGCTAGATATGCTGCCCCAGGATATTTTTCACTTCCCGCAATTAGTAATGTTCTGCCTCTTTTGTATTTACTTGAATTTTTTGGTAAAGAAGGAAGATTAATTGTTCTTAAATCTTGATAAGTTATTTTTAAGATCTTACTTTCTAATTTACATAATTGACTTCTAGATAAACCTATATCTATGTGATGTAATTCACCAACATAAGGTAGTGCAGTATCTTGTAATAATCCAATCTTATTAAGACCGACAACTAAATTAAAATCCGATTTTACAGCATTTCTAAAGAAAGGTTTCCCGGAATTAGGACATAAACCCGTTGGAACATCAATGCTTACAACCTTACCAGACCTTTTTTTAAATTTTTTATTAAATAATTCAATTAATTTCTCATCAACTTTTCTTTTTTGATTATTCCCGAAAATAGCATCAATCCATAAGTCTTTCCCTTCAGGATTAGGAGGCTCTCCTAATTTTTCTACTCCAAGAGATGTAAGATAATTTACATAATTAATCGTTAATGTTTTTTTTAAAGGAAATGGGCACCATAATTTAACTAGATATCCCTTTAAAAAAAGCTCTTTAGCAATTACTGCCCCATCCCCACCATTATGGCCAGGACCTAACAAAACTACTACTCCTTCCTTTAAAAGAGATTTTCTTTTCAAAAGCCATTTAGAAAGTTGAATTCCAACCTTTTCCATCAAAGCCTCTTGAGGCATTCCTTGAGAAAAAATTTCATTCTCTAAATCCAACATTTGCTTTGAATAAACAACTAGATGTTTAGAGTCAATTGTTGGCCATCCAATTTCTTTCATAATTAGTTCAAAGCTATTAAAAACTGTTCAAAATTTTAAAATTCCATGTTAAAAACTTTAAAGGATAAAAAATTAGAGAACTGTTCCTCTATCAATAATAAATCTAAAAAACAAAAAAAAATTATTGTTGGTCTTTCAGGTGGAGTAGATAGTTCTCTATCAGCAGCTCTTTTAATGGAGGAAGGTTGGAATGTTGAAGGCCTAACTCTTTGGTTAATGAAAGGAGAGGGCTCTTGTTGTTCCGAAGGATTAGTTGACGCTGCAGGTCTATGTGAAGATTTGGGAATTAATCATAATATATTAGATTCAAGAATAATTTTTGAAAGGGAAGTAGTTAAAAAGACTACTGAGGGATATGAATCAGGTTTCACTCCACTTCCCTGCTCGATGTGTAATAAAAATGTAAAATTCGAAGAAATGCTCAATTTTGTTATTAAACAAAAAGAGTTTACTTATATTGCCACTGGTCACTACGCAAGAGTTCAACAAGTTTCTTCCGAGAACATCAATAACTCTGAAAATTTCCAATTCAATGAATTCTTACTTTTAAGGGGGGCTGATAGAAATAAAGATCAAAGTTATTTTCTTTACAGTCTTTCCCAGGAAGTATTAAGCAGATTAATACTTCCGCTCGGAAATCTTAAAAAAGAAGAGACAAGAAAAGAGGCCTTAAGATTAGGACTTAGAACTGCAAAAAAACCAGAAAGTCAAGATCTATGTTTAGTTGAACATTATGGATCTATGCAAAAATTTATTGATAATCATATTGAACCTAAAGAGGGGGAAATTAAGCATATTAATGGAGAAATTCTTGGTACTCATAATGGGATTCAACATTTTACAATTGGGCAAAGAAAAGGTTTGGGTATTGCGTGGCCAGAGCCTTTATACGTGGAAAGTTTAGATAAACAAAAAAATATAGTTTATGTCGCAAATAAAAATCAACTTTTTAAAAGAGAAGCCATTATAAAAGAAGTTAACTGGGTTTCAATTAAAGCACCTTTAAAAGAAATAGAAGTAGAAGCACAAATACGATATAGGAGTGAACCAGTTAAAGGAATTTTAGTTCCCGTAAAAGATGAAAACAACATGACTAAAAAGTTTAAATTAATTTTCGAAGATAACCAAAGCTCTATCACTCCTGGCCAAGCAGCAGTTTTTTATAAAGGTGAAATTTTATTAGGAGGCGGACTGATTTGTGAGTTTTCCAAATAAAAATTTAAACCTACTAAAAACAAAAATAATAAGAACAAAGGGCTTTCCCCATATATCGTGTAGAAAGTTTTTTCAGTAGAAAAATTAGGATTTACAACATCATTTTGCTCAGTATTAGGATCAAAGAGTTTAATTACTCTTCCTTCTTCACTTATTAATCCTGAAGGACCAGTATTCGAAACAATTATATTATCTTTTTTATTTTCTATACTTCTTATTCTGGCCAAAGATAGAAATTGATTATGAAGCTTCGTGGGATAAGGATCCAAGTTAGCTACTGAAATTATTAGTTCTGCGCCACTATTTATAGCATTTCTTATTTTAAATCCATCAGTAATTTCATAACAAATTGCTATTGCAAGTGGTTGAGTAAATTCCCATTTAAAAAACCTTGAATTTGATCCTGGCTGAATACCTCCTACTGCCGATAGTCCTCTTGAGAAGATGTTAAAGAATCCTGGAATTTTCTCCCCTAAGGGTACAAGTCTATGTTTATCAATAAAAGAAGAATAAGTTTTATCCCCAATTTGATATCCAAGCAAAGAACTTCTTAGACCATTTTTAGATTTTCTAAAACCTCCGACCAACATCCTAATCTTACTTTTGAAATTTAAATTGAAATTACTATTTAAAGTCCCCTCTGGTGTAATAAGGAGTTTTGCATTATTTGATAGAGCAATTTTCTGAGCAGAAATCAACTTATCATTTATAAATTGATTTTTAAATTTCATTTTTTCTCTTGTGGGCATATTTGTTTGCCATAGAGCCACTGGATAATCATTATTTCTACTAATTGGGTTTGTTAAACCTCCAAGGAAATGCAAAATTATGATAATCAAAAGTCCAAATAGGAATGTTTTTTTAAAATGATATTTTCTTTTCCATTTCTCATAAATTAGGTATATCCAAAAACCTACAATTAACTGCACTACACATAAACCACTT
Organism: Prochlorococcus sp. AG-670-O17; assembly: GCA_003211315.1. Lineage (GTDB taxonomy): Bacteria > Cyanobacteriota > Cyanobacteriia > PCC-6307 > Cyanobiaceae > Prochlorococcus_A. The sequence continues at coordinate 6,987 of QCTC01000020.1, forward strand.
GCACCAATCCATCTTGCTAAACCCGCAAGATACAAATCTCCGGGAATTATTCCTTCGCCCAAACCTATCCAAAAAAGAGGAGTTTGAGAAAGAATGAATTCACCCAAACCCCAGGCAAAAGATAACAATAAAACTTTTATAGTTAATGTTAAAGAGTTCATATTAGAAATATCTTTTTTTTGGAGAATTCTGTCACCTAAAAGACCCCATAAATAAACCAATATTCCTCCTATTAAAGAGCAACCTAACAAGATTGAAAGGGAAATAATTAAACTTGATATCCATGAAAAACCTAACCAGGTCAGTGGGTGAAGTTCATAAAGCCAAGAATGACTTACCAAAATAAAGAAAAAACCCCAAAGAAAATTTGCTAACTTTTTATCGCTTCTACTCCACAAAATAAATAAGGATAATGGCATAAAAAGCAACCAAAATTGCGTTGATGTAGCAATTCCTCCGAAGATGCCTCCCAAGCATGGATAAAAATATTTATTAAACTTTTTATTTTGAGTGTTAATCAACAATATGAAATTTCTAAATTAATTCTTTTAAAAAGTTATATTATTGTACCTTTTTCTGTAGAATTGAAAATAGTGTCTTTTAAAATTAAGTGAAAGAAGTTTTAATTAGTTTTACAATCTTTGTATTTTGCATTTCATTAACTCTTTTTAGTCAATTTAACTCCCCTCAAGTTGTTAATGCAGCCGAATCAAAAACTGAATTCGTAAATAAAACATCTATTACAAAACCATCTAATGTTTCAAATACTAATATATTTGAACTAGATCCATCAGATCCAAATCCAATACTTTTCGCTATGGCAGAAGAAACACAAGAAGAAAACAACTCTAGAACTACAGACAGTGGTTTAATTATTGTAGATTTAGAAAAGGGAGAGGGAGATGAAGCAAACTCTGGACAAACAGTTTCTGTGAACTACACCGGAACATTGGAAGATGGGACCCAATTTGATACCAGTATTGGCAGGGGGCCATTTAGTTTTCCATTAGGTGCGGGTAGAGTAATTAAAGGTTGGGATGAAGGAGTAGCAGGAATGAAAGTTGGTGGGAAAAGAAAATTAACAATTCCTCCTGAGCTAGGATACGGATCAAGAGGAGCAGGAAATGTAATTCCTGCAAATGCAACTTTAATTTTTGAAGTTGAATTATTAAAAGTCAATTAAAGTAAGAAATAACATCTAAAACTTTTCAATTTAGTTAATCTAGAAGTAAGATATATTCAAATATAAAAAAACGAATGTTAACTAAATTAATCAATTCTCTTTTAAATAAAAGTTCCAAATTGGAAGTCCATGCACACTGCGATGGTCCATGTGGTGTTTACGACCCCGCTTCTACAAGAGTCGCTGCTGAAGCAGTATTAGCAATGACAAAGAAGCTGATTGCGCTTACTCCTCCTTCAAGTACAGACTCAGCAGATTGGGCTGCTTACAGTAATACGTTTTCTAGATTTGTAGCAGTTAAAGAAGAACAGGCTAAAGAAACTAAGAAAGAAATTCTAATCTTATGGACAGATTATTTTAAACCCGTTCACTTAGAAACTTATCCAGATTTACATGAAACAATCTGGAAAGCAGCGAAATTATGTAGTGCTTGTAAAGTGAATATTGATCTTGCTCAAGCCGAAGAATTAATGAGTTATGTAGAAAAGATACATAACATCTTTTGGGAATCAAAAGGTAGAAGTGATGCTTTTGTAAAAGCTAGCTAGTTCAATTATTTTTAAAAGTTTTTACGATCTACTTGCATTTTTTTTTGGACTAAGAAAAATAGCAACCGTTAAAGGTAAATCTATGCTGCCTACTTTAAAAGAAGGTGACATGGTTTTTTTTAAAAAATATATAAAAAACAAATCACTTTTGAAAGTTGGTCAAATAGTAATTATCTATCATCCTCTTAAAAATATTAGGTTAATTAAAAGAGTAAAAAATATCATTAAAAATAGTATCGAAGTTTTTGGGGATAATATTGAATTCAGTGATGATAGCAATAAATTTGGATTTATTAATAATGAAAAAGTAATTGGAATAGTTACTTCAAAAATTAAAAAAATATTCTAGGTCAAAAATAGAGAAGTACTTTTTTGGACCCAAAACAAGCCCATAGAAAAAGATAATCCACCAGCAAAAGCTATTAACCTTCTAATAAATTTTTGACCTGCATTTAAAGTTGTAACAGATATTATGCAAGTAAATAAAATCATACTTGCTAAAGAACCACTCAAATATGAAATTAAATAAGCAAATGCATTAGGAAGCGGTAAAGCTAATGCGGGAAGAACTGCGAGAAAATGAGAGCCACCTGCTAAACCATGAAGTAATCCGAGTCCTGTCAATGCATGAGAATGCTTATTATGTTTTTTTTGGTCTTCACTATGAAAATGCAAATGATGATGAGCTACACCATTATGTTGATGAGAGTGAGAGTGAAGGTTTAGATGTAAAGAATTTCTTATCGCAAAGAATCCAACAATAAGAAGAGAAATTCCAACTAAAAATTCAGCGAAGTTGGAAAATTTACTTAAAGGGGTAATATCTTTTATAAATATTGCTAACAAGGCCAAAATAATTACTCCAGAAGAGTGTCCCAAGCCCCATGAGATACTATTTCTCGCCGCAATTTTTGGACTCGTAATCGATGATGGGGCCATTGCAATAAGATGATCAGCGCCACTTACCACATGAATAAATCCAGCAAGAATTCCAGTTAATATTACAACCTGCATTGATATATAAAATACAACTTAACAATACTCAGTTTTATAGCATAAATATCAAGCTTTAATTAAATAGAGTTAAATAATTTCTTAAAAGAGTTTTCAATATCACTTTCCCTCATAAACCTTTCGCCAATTAACACACCCTTTATTCCAATCGAATTGAGAGTTTTTAAATCATCAGAATTATTTATTCCAGATTCACTAATAGGAACAATATTATGTTTTGAAAATATATCCGAATATTTATTCATTATTCCTATTGATGTTTTTAGATCAGTTTTAAAAGTCTTCAAGTTTCTATTATTTATTCCTATTAAATTAAATGATTTCAAACTCAATACTCTTTCAAGTTCTTGACCATCATGCACTTCAACTAAAACACTCATCTTTAGATTATCTGCAATTTTCTTCAAATAAATTAAATCATCATCGCTTAAGATCGCAGCAATTAATAATATTGCATCAGCACCAAATACTCTCGCTTTATATACTTGATAAGCAGAAATAATAAAATCTTTGCAGAGCAAAGGCAGATTAGTTGCTCTTCTAACATCTTGAAGTATTTCATAACTTCCTTGAAAAAACCTTTTATCAGTCAATACCGAGATACATGAGGCTCCAGACTTTTCATAACAAGAAGCAATTTCTTTTGGTTTAAAATCTTCTCTAATAACACCTTTACTAGGGCTGGCTTTTTTAATCTCAGCAATCACTCCCGGTTTAATTTTGGAATGTAAAATACTTTGAAAAAAATCTTTTGGTGGAGAAAGTTTATCAAGTTTTTTTATTAAATCTTCAAGGGAGATTATTTTCTTAAAATTTTTGATTTCAGTATCTTTGTGCCAAACAATTTCCTCAAGAATATTTTTTGCTTTTGCCTCTCTATGAGGAACAGCATATTCTAAATTTTCTACCCTGACTGTTGGATTTGGTGGCCTACGTCGTATTTCCATAAACAAATGAATTTATTTAACTTGAGAAGCTGCCTGTTTATAAGCAACCTCAACTACTTCACTAAGAGTAGGGTGAGTATGTACTTCAGTAGATAGTTGCATTACATCTTGGTTTCTAGAGATTGCATTTGCAATTTCTTGAATCAAATCAGCTGCATGCATCCCAAAGATATGGGCACCTAATACTTTTCCACTGTCTTTATTGAAAAGTAACTTAAGAATTCCATCGCTTTCTAATTCTGCTAATGCCTTGGAATTAGCTTTAAAATAGCTCTTTACAACTCCTAAAGTAAAACCATCTTTGGTAGCTATTTCTTTAGCATCAGTTTCAGATAAGCCTACTGAACTTATCTCAGGATGAGTGAATGTTGCAGCTGGAATACTCCTATAATTGATTTCGATATTCTCACCACATATATTTTCAACAGCAATTGTTCCTTGAGCTGCTGCTGTATGGGCAAGCATAAGTTTGCCAGTAACATCACCAACGGCCCAAACATTAGGTATTATTTTTTCACCATTTAAAACTCTCATTTGATCATCAATAGGAATGTAACCTTTTATAGTTTCTATACCAACTGAATCAAGATTAAGATTTTTACTATTAGGACTCCTCCCAGTAGCCACAAGAACGCCATCAACTTCTAAATTTTCTACAATTTCCTTTGATTTTGCATCCGTTAGCTCTATCTTTACAGGGCATCCAGGGGTGATCTTAGTCGCAAACACATTAGATTTTGTATCAATATCTCTTGATTGAATAAGATTTTTCTTGGCTATTTTTGTAATATCCGGATCAAAGGTGGGCATTATATTTTCCAAAGCCTCAATCATGGTCACCTCGCAACCTAGAGCGGTATATACATCAGCGAATTCTAAACCTATATATCCACTTCCAATAATGGCTATCCATCTCGGGAGCCACTCAAGTTTTACTGCTTCATCACTTGTGAAAACTGTTCTATTGTCTATTGTTATGCCAGGAGGCACAAAGGGAGAAGAACCTGTCGCAAGAACTGTATTTTTACATGTAAAGATCCTATCAATTCCATTGTTGTCTCTTACTCCAACTTTTTGATTACCTTCAAGTCTTCCAAATCCTAAAATAATTTCAACTCCACTTCTTTTGAGAGTTTTTGTTAAATTTTCTCTAACATTTGAGACTAAATTATTAGCATGATCAGCAATTTTTGACCTTTCGAATCTAACAGGGGAGGCATGAATACCAAACTTTGCTAAATGTTCATAATTAGCTATTTCCCTAACTTTTCCACTTGCTGCCAAAAGAGCTTTGGAAGGTACACATCCTTTATTGACGCAAGTACCTCCCATATCTCCAGACTCTATGATGGCAACTTTAAGACCTTTTTCTGCAGCATGTTTGGCGGCATCAAATCCTCCATATCCTGCACCAATTACTATCAAATCAAAGTCAAAATTTGGATCAGTCACTTTTTTATTCTTTAAGTAGAAGTATATGCGACTCTTTTTCGTTCAAGTAATAATGGAACTGCAACACAAGCCACATTCAATGATTCTACAAGCTCACTATGCGGAATAGTAATTGTTTCGTTAAAAGCTTCTTGAATTCTTTTATGAATACCATTACCTTCATTACCCAAAATAAGTGCAGTTGGTTTAGACCAGTCAATTTCCCAATATGGTTTTTGAGATTTATTAGGATTTTTATTATGGCTACTTGTAGAAATTATTTGAAAACCGTTCTTTGAAAATTGATCTAATGATAACAATAAAGAATTAATCATCTCTTCTTCGCCTCCATCAAATCTTTTAAATGGGAGATGAAAAACAGATCCACTAGATGCTCTTAATACTTTTTGTCCTAAGGGATGCGCCCCTCCCGCTAATAATATCTTGTTAACACCAGCAGCTAGAGCTGTTCTAAAAAGGTTCCCCACATTACCAGGGTCTTGAATCCTATCAAGAACAAGAACAAAGTCATCTTCAATATTATTCAAGTCAACATTAAGTATTGATGAAGTCTCAACCAATGCGGCTACTCCATCAGGATTTTTTGTAGATACGGCTGAAGCTAAAACTTCTTCTGATACGACAATTATTAATGATTGATCAATCTTTTGATAAAGATCCTCATTTTTATCAAGCCATTTTTCAGTAGTTAAAACTTTTGAAGGGTGATTGCCAGACTTCAGCATTTCTTCGATCAAATGAGTGCCTTCAATGCAAAAATAATCTTTATCTTTTGTATTAGATCCTTTTTTAAAAGATCTAAATCTTTTAACTAAAGCATTACTTTTGCTAGTTATTTTTGGAAAAATATTTTCTATAGTAATTTAAAATAATTCTGATATTAGACTCATTTTATTTACTTAATTATTATGATCAATTATTTTTTTTAAATCTTAATTCTTAGCCATTTAAATTTACACCCTTTAGTATTAATTAATATTCATAGCGTTACACAGGGTGGACTTACTATATTTATTTTGTCATTATTAAACCAATAAAAACATTCTTAATGGTTTGCGAAAGCAACAATAAGTCATATCTTAAATCCCAACATTTAAAGATTATTGGCCAAAATACCTTAAGAGGGAAGGTAAAAATAAGTGGTGCAAAGAATTCCGCATTAGTATTACTTGCTGCATCATTACTAACTGACGAAAAAATCATATTAGATAATGTTCCTCTTCTGACTGATATTGAGAAAATGGGAAATATACTCAAGAGTTTAGGAGTTAAATTACACAATAAAGATAATCAATTAATCATTGATTCAAAGAATATATTCGTACAAGAACTTCCATATGAACTTGTAAATGGATTGAGAGCTAGTTTCTTTTGTATTGGAGCATTATTGACAAGATTTGGGGAGGCTTCAATACCTTTACCAGGTGGGTGCAATATTGGTAAAAGACCTATCAACGAGCATATAAATGGGCTAAGGGCACTAGGTGCAGAAATTATTATTGAAAGAGATGTCGTAAAGGCAAAACTAGTCGAGAAGAAAAGTAAACTATTTGGTGCAAATATCAGATTAAATTGTCCAAGTGTTGGGGCTACCGAAACGTTAATAATGGCAGCATCCCTAGCAGAAGGAAGAACCGTGATAGAAAATGCGGCAAGGGAGCCTGAAATACAAGATTTATGTCAGATGTTAAATAAAATGGGTGCAGAAATTTACGACTCTGGTAAAGAAAAAATAATTATTGATGGAGTGCAAAAACTTCATGGCTGTAGTCATAAAGTAATCCCAGATAGAATTGAAGCAGGAACTTTTTTAATAGCTGCTGCTGCAACTTCATCTTCAATTACAGTTTCGCCAGTAATTCCTAATCACTTGGAGGCAGTATTAAATAAGCTAGAAGAAAGTGGTAGTAAAATAATTAAAAAAGGAAATTCGATTTCAATAAAAAGTAATAAGATTAAAGCAGTCGATATAAAAACCGCTCCATTTCCTGGATTCCCTACAGACCTACAGGCTCCATTTATGGCTCTAATGACTATTGCTAAAGGGAGGTCTAAGATCACTGAAACAATATTTGAAAATAGAATGAATCATGTTGAGCTTTTAAATCAAATGGGGGGTTCAATAACAGTCAAAAATAATATAGCTCATATAAATGGAGTTAAGAAATTAAGAGGAAAGACATTAGTTGGGTTAGACTTAAGATCTTCAGCTGCTCTTATAATTGCTGCATTAATATCTAAAAGTGTTAGCCATATATATGGGCTTGAACATTTAGATAGGGGCTATGAAAATTTTGAATTAAAACTATCTAAGTTAGGTGTTCCAATTCAAAGAGAAACAAGTAATAAAATTATTAGTAAGACTAAGTGTAAAAGTTCTGAATCAATCAAAAAAGAAATTTCTGAAATAAAAGCAGCTTGATTAAATTATTAAACGTAAGCAACGTTAATGAGGGAGACACAACCAATAAAAAGAAAAGATAATACTAAGAAACGAACAGACCAATATTTATTTAACCCACTAATTTTAAAATCATTCATACCCATGTACCACCGTTAGAACCGAAAGCAGTGAAAATAGCTACTGCAATAAATAAATATGGTGCTAATTTGAATGATAATTTTTGAGTTTTATTTTTTGATTTGATGCCTGACATAATTTTTTTTAACATTATTTAAAATATAACACAATATTACTTTACGTGAAGCCTAATCGGCCAAAAAGGCCTTAAAAACCCTCAGACGAGACATTTATGTGTAAGAAATGTGACTTAGATTGACTTTTTAGCTAAATTTCTAATCTAATGTGTTTAATTTAAAACTTCTTTTTCAGTATTATTTATTTTTGCTGCAACTCATTTTTTTAAATTAGGAAAAGTAGTCAATACATGAATTATTGTCATAGTGAAATAAGTTAATTATTTGTGAAGAGCCTTGGGAGCGTGGTGGAATTGGTAGACGCACCGCACTCAAAATGCTGAAGCTAGTCGCAACATAAATAGAATCAAAAAGAATAAAAATTAGTCAAAACTTATATCATCACTAAATATTTATCATTTGCACTTAGCCAATCAAAATTTTAAGAACTTGCGGTCTCTTTAATTTTCATTATGGTTCTAAATTAATCACTCATAAGTTTATAAATTTTCAGAAAATCTTATGACATAAATATAAAAAACTAAACCTTTTTATATTTAAGAAATAAATCACCTTCATAACCAAGATCTCTCATCCTTTTTACCCAAGCAATTTCATCTTTTTCTTTATAGCTATCTGCTTTCTTTATATTTAAATCCTTACTCATTGGCTGTGTATTTCTATAATTAAAACAAACAAATTGTTGTTCCTCTATTTGCAAATTGAAACTACTTACAGGTCTTATATGATCAATTTCATATGAAGATAAATCATTTTCTAAATTAAGAAAATTCTTTTGATCTATTAGGTAAGAATAATATTCTTGAAAACTACAACCTAAAAGCTGTTCAGTTCTTTCAGATTTTTTTACATTTATAGCTTTACCTTTTTCTAATCGCTCTAAAGCGTTATTAATTCTTCTAGTAATATTTTGCCTTAAACGAAAGATTGGATCATTTGTCCTTCTTACTTTTTGTCTTTTTCTTGAAACTTGCAAATCATGTTCTTTATTTTCTTCCCTCCATTTTTTTTTGAATGCTTTTGACTTTCCAGATTGAATCCACTGATCATTATAAAGTTTTTCCTTTGCTTTGATTATTGGATTTTTCCTCCATTTTTCTCTTCTAATTCTATTAAAACAATCTTTACATCTAGCCTCATATATATTCTTACTCTTTATAAATCTAAAGCCTTCAAGCTTTTTAAATTCTTTGCAAATACTGCATTGCTTTTCCCCCTTCTCATTTACGGGGTATTTGATAGTAAATTTACCTTTCTTATCTCGTGTTTGTTCTTCCATAGATTTAAAATATTATCTACTAATCAGAATCTCTATTTATTAATCTCATACCTAATACTCTTGGATTCTCTGGAGAGCAGCAATTTGCTGCAACTTTCATACCGTCTTTAATTCTCCAAGCGTATTTTACAGATATCTTTACAGGTAGTCCGCAATTCTTACAAGGATAATAAGTTGGCAGATTTCTAGAATTTAAATTCATTGGATTAAGTTGATACATCAATCTTGGTATTGCCACCGTTCTTTCTAAGATGGTTGGCTGCGGGTCATAAGACCAAGTTCTTCACCGCTATCTGGATGTAATATCCAATCAAATATTACTAATTAAATCAGAATTTTGTCCATCAATTTTTACCTTCTAGAATAAATTGCGCATACACAGCATTTTCGTATATTGAGAATGCGGTAAATGCGCTAGAGCGAAAAAACGGCTATTTTTATAGTAAATGATATAATATTGTCATAATGTTTTCGCTGAAAAGCCTTGGGAGCGTGGTGGAATTGGTAGACGCACCGCACTCAAAATGCGGCACCTTCGGGTATGTCGGTTCAAGTCCGACCGCTCCCACTTTAATGAATACTTATACTAGATTTAATATATCTTTCAAAAAAGGTAACGGATGTTGGTTATGGGACGAAAAAGGGCGGAAATATCTTGATGCAGTTGCTGGTATAGCGACATGTAGTTTAGGCCATAGCAATAGAATCTTAAGAAAAAAGTTATCCGCACAATTAAAAAAAGTCCAGCACATCTCAAATCTCTATAAGATTGAAGAGCAGGAAGAATTAAGCAAATATCTAACCAAACAAAGTTGCGCTGAAAGTGTTTTTTTCTGCAATAGTGGTGCCGAGGCAAATGAGTCAGCTATTAAATTAATCAAGAAGTATGGTAATACAGTACATAAAGGTAAAGAATCTTATATTCTTGCTGCTGAATCTAGCTTTCATGGCAGAACACTTGCAACTTTAAGTGCTACTGGTCAGCCCAAATATCAAAAAGGTTTTGAACCAATGGTTAAAGGTTTTAAGTTTTTCAAATATAACGATATTGCTTCAGTAAAAAAATTATTTGAAGAATTAAAAAAAATTGACCAAAAAGTTTCTGGAATTTTAGTTGAACCTATTCAAGGAGAAGGAGGTGTAGTACCTGGAGATAAAATATTTTTTAAAGAATTAAGAGAAATTTGTAATCAAAACAATTCTCTATTAATTCTTGATGAAGTTCAGAGTGGAGTAGGAAGAACGGGGAAAATGTGGGGATATGAGAATCTAGAAATCGAACCTGATGGATTCACATTAGCTAAAGGATTAGGAGGAGGGCATGCGATTGGTGCTTTACTAGTACAAAAAAAAGCAAACATTTTTTCTCCTGGAGATCACGCAAGTACTTTTGGAGGTAATCCCTTTGCTTGTAGAGCTGCCATAACAGTTTTAGAAGAAATTAAAAGACGTAAAATTCTTAAAAACGTTTTTGAAAGAGGTAATCAATTAAATGAGGGGTTTACTAAAATTGCAACGAAATTCCCAAACATTATTAGTAGCATAAGAGGAATAGGATTAATACAAGGTCTTGTTATAAATGATTCCTACACAGATGCAAAAACAATCACTTTAAAAGCTTTTGATAAAGGTTTACTTATTGTCCCGGCCGGAGGGAACGTAGTTCGGTTTGTGCCTCCATTGATAATTTCGAGAAATGAGATCAATATACTTTTAAAGAAGTTAGATTTAATTTTTGAAGAGATTTAAATTCTATTAATTTTGATAAATTTAAACATTGAGAATTTTGATTTACTCTCGCCCAAATTAGAAAGGGAAAATATTCAATTAGGATTATCAAGAATAAAAAAAGCTTTAAGAGATTTAAATAATCCCTGCAAAAATATACCCGCTATTCAAATTGTAGGTACAAATGGGAAAGGTTCGATTACAGCTTTCATAGAAAATATACTTTATGCAGATAAAAAGAATATCGGGGTAACTACTTCTCCTCATCTTTTAGATATATGTGAGAGGATTAGAGTAAATAAAGAAAAGATTAGTAAGGAAGAATTTGAAAGACTATTTAAGAAAATAAAAAATAATCTTTCAACCCATAAATTATCTCCTTTTGAACAAATTATTTGTTGTGCACTAAATTTCTTTGATTCTAAAAAAGTTGATTTATTAATTCTTGAAGCTGGTTTAGGTGGACGATTAGACGCCACTACAGCCCATCCTTTAAGACCAATAATTGCTATTGGAAATATAGGTTTGGATCATAAAGAATATCTTGGAGACTCAATTGAAAAAATTGCAAAAGAAAAATTAGCTGTAATTGAAAAAAATGCAATTGTTGTTACTGGTAGACAAAATATAAAAGTTGAAGAAATAATTAAAACAAGGGCTAAGGAAGTAGGTGCAAAAATTATATGGAAAGAACCATTATCAAGCAACTATGACCTTGGTTTAAAAGGAAATTTTCAAAAACAAAACGCAGCTGTTGCTATTGGAGTAATTGAAGAACTAATTAATTTTGGCTTTAAGATTAAAGAATGCTCTATTAGTAAAGGACTAAAGAATACAAAATGGAGCGGGAGGTTAGAAATAATTAACTGTTTTAATAAAAAAATACTTATTGATTCTGCACATAATTACTCTGCGGCAAAAGCTCTTTCAGTGGAAAGGGAAACTTGGAATTATAATCAAGAAGGGATTTATTGGATTTTAGGAGTCCAAATACACAAAGATATTGCCTCAATAATAAAAGTTCTTATTCAAGAAAATGATCATATACTTTTAGTCCCAATTCCTAATCAAGCAAGTTGGACATTAAAAGATCTTTCTAAGATTAATGGTCTAAATCATTTAAATATAAATGAGTTTGAAAGAGTTGATCTTGCTTTTAACTATCTTTTGGAGCTTAAAAAATGGCCAAAATGTAATCCTGTGCTTACAGGCTCAATTTTTTTAGTTGCTGAGTTTATTAAATTTGCAAATATTCAAAAGTTTTAAATATTAAACTCATCTTTTATTTCCCACCCTTGCAATTTACCAGGGTTTAATAAACCTTTTGGATCAAATTTTAATTTTGCTTTTACTTGATCAGAATCAATAACTCCTAATCCACCTCCCTCAACAGTTAATACATGTGGATTAAAAATAATTGCTCCCAGTTTCTTACAATTATCAATTATTTCGTTTATTTGATCTGAACTATGCCATTTTATTACAGGCAAAGCAGCTAATCTAGGGACTCCTTGTTGGGCAACTGCTTCAATATGCCAAAGAATATTCTTACCCCATTTTTCTCTCAAAGAATGAATTAATTCGAATTCCTTATCCAGAGGTAAAAGCATCTGTAAATATGTCCAACTTTTGTCCTTTGCTCTCATATGAAGCGTTGTATGATTCCACACTACTTCAGAGATTCCATTTATTAATTTATCTTCTTCTCCTAGAAGAAAAGAATTAACTGCATATTTTTTGCAAATTAATTCAATAGTTTTAACCCCTCCAAGCGTTGATTGAAGTAGAATCTTGTGACTTTTAGATTTACCTTTAAACCAGTTAGGCATTTGATCTACAATTTCCTTCTCAAGAATTGCGCCAAGCTTTAAGTCAATTGCTGCCGTTGTGAATGTTTTTAATATTTCGATTGTCTTATTTAACTCTTCACAGTCAATTATTATTGAGTACCACTTACGTTTTATATCAGTAGCGATTAATAATGAAGTAATAATTCCATTAGTTCCATATGCATGATTTAGAGGTTCTGACTCTTGAGCATCAAATCTTAGTAATTTAGGCTCTTCATTTATTGTTACAGCTTCTAAACCTATAAGATTCCCGGGATCTCTTAAAAATCCCCATCTAATTGATCCAATACCTCCTGAGCCACCTGCAATAAAACCTCCTATAGTTGCAGTTTTCCATGTACTGGGAAGTAACCTTAATTCTCTTCCATATTTTTCTAGTTCTTTATTTAAATCTCCCATTAAGCATCCAGATTGTACCTTTACGAAACCTGTCTCTGGATAAAATTCTTCTATTTTATTTAAACAATTCATTTGCATAACAATGCCTTTAAACAAAGGGACAGCTTGCCCATAATTACCTGTACCTGAACCTCTTAAAGTAAGTGGTGTAGAAAATTCCCAACAAATTTCTGCTACTTTCTTTACTGCATTTTGATCAATAGGTCTTAACGCCAAGTCAGCGATACAACCATCTAATCTCTTTTCTAGTATTGGAGAATAATTATAAAAGTCTTTTGAAAGTCTTTTTACATCAGAAGCCTTTTCAATAATTTCTAAATTATCAACTTTTTTCAATCTTTCTATTAATTTTGAATTTCTTGATGACATTAATAACGATTTTATTACTTTAAATATAAAGTAATTGATTAGCAATACAATTCGCCGTTTATAAGCACTTTTCTTTTTAAATTACTTGAAAAAACATCAGCCCACTTTTCAGCATCTAAAATTACAAAATCAGCAGGACAGCCTTTTTTAACTAAGCCATCCCAATTTAACTTTAATAGTCTACTGGGTGATAAAAGGATGGAAGATAATGTCAATCTCTCCCAAGGACTCAATTGAAGCATAGGCATTGCAAGAGATATTAAGTAAAAGGGATCATAATTACCAAATGGATACCAAGGATCTTGAACATTATCGCTCCCGATAGAAACATCTACTAATGATTTTTGTAGTTGCTTTATTGGTGCAACTGGTCTATTTAATGATGTACTTTTTTCTTTGCGATTGAGCAACCAGAAATTTGTAAGAGGAAGTGCAATCACTTTTATATCTTTCTCAGCAATTTTTCTTCCCAGATTAAGTATCTCATTGTTATTTAGAGATAAAATACTACTTAAATGACTACATGTTATTGGGACCTTAATATTCAATCTATCAATAGTTTCCAAAAGTACTTTTATACCCGCTCCTGGCTGAATAGTTGATTCATCTATATGTAGATCAATTTCTAACTTATATTTATCTGCAAGCAAGAGAGTTTTAGAGAGCAAGTATTTTATTCTTGTTTTATTTATGAAGGGAGGAACAAGAACTCCTCCTAAAATACCCTTCTCCTTAGAAAACATTTTTGCCAATTCCTCTCCATGGGGAGTATCCCAAAACTCCAATGGAGCTAATGCTACATATTGCAATTTCAACTTAGAAGAATATCTTTTTTGGAGTTTAAAAAGTTCATCCCAAATATTATTATCCTGACTTTCGTAGGTATCAACATGACTCCTAATAGCTCTATAACCATTTTTAAGAGCCAAGTTTAGTGATTTTTCAGCTCTCTCTAAAACTTTATTTATAGTTCTAGCTTTATGCTCGTCTAAATTTACTGATAATGCCTCTTGATAGTTTGATTTAAAATTAGGAAACTCTCCAAAAGTGAAAGATTTATCAAAATGTGAGTGAGTTTCAACAAATCTTGGAAAAAGAATTTTATTTGGTTTTTTATTTTTGATATTTATTGGCTTTAGTTCAGAAACAATTCCTTTTTCCCAAGCAACAAAAACAGAAGCGAAATCCTCATCATCAACATTGAGGTTATAAGTATTTTCTATTTCACAAAGGCATCTCGGTATAAGAACCTCTGTTTTTCCGGAATTGCTCAAAAGTTTTTGTTTTATTTTATTTTAAAACATCAATAAAACTTATATTGAAAAAGGAAAATACTTCAAAATCTTCTAAAAAATACAAATATGCATGAAATTTTACACATAAGTTGTTAAATTTATAGATGTGAGGCGGGCGTCGCCAAGTGGTTAAGGCAGTGGCTTGTGGCGCCGCTATTCGGGGGTTCGAATCCCCTCGCTCGCCCTCAAAAATATTGCTCCAAGATTATTTAATTTATAATTTTGAATTAACAAAGTCCTTCAAAACTTTTTTTCAAAGTGCTAACAAAACCAATACAAGAAGCAAAGACTTACAAAAAATCCCCTATCGGTAGTTATTGGATAACTACTTTTGGTTGCCAAATGA
>QCTC01000021.1 GCA_003211315.1 Prochlorococcus sp. AG-670-O17
TAAAATTCCATTTGCATCAATGTCAAATGTTACTTCTATTTGAGGTACACCTCTTGGAGCAGAAGGAATACCATCAAGTCTAAAGGTTCCTAAACTTTTATTATCTGAGGCCATTTCTCTCTCACCCTGCAAAACATGAATCTCAACATTAGTTTGACCATCAACAGCAGTCGAGTAAGTCTCCGATTTCTTGGTTGGCACTGTTGTATTTCGAGTAATCATTTTTGTCATTACTCCTCCCAATGTCTCTACACCAAGAGACAACGGGGTAACGTCTAGAAGCAATATATCTTTAACTTCACCTGCTAATACTCCACCTTGAATAGCTGCACCCACAGCTACAACCTCATCAGGGTTTACAGTTTGATTAGGATCTTTACCAGTAACTCGCTTAACTAATTCTTGGACAGCAGGCATTCTGGTTGAACCACCGACCATTACTATTTCATCAATCTCTCCTGTGGAAAGCTTGGCATCCTTAAGAGCTTGTTCGACAGGAACTCTACATCTATCAATTAATTTAGAAGCAAGCTCTTCAAAATTAGCTCTAGTTAAATTTAAATCTAAGTGTTTTGGACCTTCAGGAGTAGCAGTTATAAAAGGTAGGTTGATTTCGCTTTGAGTAGCGTTTGAAAGTTCGATTTTTGCCTTTTCAGCAGCCTCTGTAAGACGTTGTAAAGCTTGTTTATCCTGTTTTAAATCAATACCTTCATTACTTTTGAAAATGCTTGCCAGATGATCAACAATACATCTATCGAAGTCATCTCCGCCTAAATGAGTATCTCCAGAAGTTGATAGAACTTCGAAAACGCCATCTCCAACTTCTAAAACTGAAACATCAAAAGTTCCACCACCTAAGTCAAAAACAAGTATTCTTTCGTTACTTTTTTTGTCTAGACCATATGCTAAAGCAGCAGCTGTAGGCTCATTTATTATTCTTAAGACTTCAAGGCCTGCTATCTTACCAGCATCTTTTGTAGCCTGTCTTTGAGAATCGTTAAAATAAGCCGGAACAGTTATAACGGCTTGAGTAATATTTTCTCCTAAATATTTACCTGCATCTTCAGAAAGTTTTCTTAAAACCTGAGCGCTTACCTCTTCAGGAGAAAATTGTTTATCTAGAACTGGACATTTTAATTTTACGTTTGAACCAGCTTTTTCAATACCATAACTGACATCTTTTGATTCCTCATTAACCTCATCTACTCTTCTACCAACGAAACGTTTGGCAGAATAAAAAGTATTTTCAGGATTCATAACAGCTTGTCGCTTTGCTATTTGGCCAACAAGCTGATCTTGGTTCTTTGTATATGCAACAACAGATGGTGTTGTTCTGAAACCCTCTGCATTTGCTATTACAGTGGGTTTACCACCTTCCATAACAGCAACACAACTATTAGTTGTCCCTAAATCGATTCCAACAACCTTCCCCATGGGTAGATACTCTATTTAATATTCTCCATAATCGGTCATTGACGACATTATTGTTACTCTGAAACGAGGTGTGGTTCCCGAACAGATCACAATGTTTCTGTAAAATTTTTCTTAACAATGATTACAAGTAAAACATCATTCCTTGCTTTGATTGGAAACCCAGTAAGTCATTCTTTATCTCCAATTATACAGAATGCAGCTATTCAATATTTAGGCCTTGATTTAATTTACATGGCTATTCCATGTAAAAACGAAGATTTAGAGATAGTTATTAATTCTCTAACAAAAATGAATTGTAAAGGCCTGAACATTACAATTCCTTTTAAACAAAAAGTATTTGATATTTGTAGTGAAATATCTCCAGTTGCAAAAAAAGTGAAGGCAATAAACACTCTTAAATTGACAAACGATAAAGATTGGATTGGAACAAATACCGATATTGATGGATTTATCTATCCTTTAAAAAATCTTAATTTAGAAAAAAAGAATTCATTAATTTTAGGCTCAGGAGGAGCCGCAAGATCAGTAGTCCAAGGTCTAATAGAATTAAAATTATCAAAAATTACCATTGTTTCACGAACAAAAAATTCTTTAAATAAATTAATTACCGATTTTAAAAATGACATCGAAATAGAAGGTTGGGTAAGTACTGATACCGAAATTGATAATTTAATTCAAGAAGCTGATTTGATAGTCAATACAACTCCAGTTGGAACGAGCAATACTACCAATGATGGTTTGATACCATTCGGTCAAAGTTTTTGGAATTGTATAAACTCAAATACAATTGTATATGACCTAATTTATAATCCTTCTCCTACTCCGTTCTTAAAATTTTGCGATAAAAAAGGATGCATGACAATAGATGGTACACAAATGCTAATTGCTCAAGGTGCAAAATCATTATCATTCTGGACAAACGGATTAGAAGTACCATTTGAAATTATGCATGATGCATTAAAAAAATATCTTTAATCAATTAAATAAATACTATTTACAAAGAATTTGACCTTGATAATGTATCGTAAGTAATGAACAGACGCTCATTAAAAAAATTCTGAGCCAAAGCCCTTGTCTGAAATTATGACTGATCAAATTTATTACGAAACAATGTACATTCTTCGTCCTGATATAGCAGAGGATGAAGTCACAAATCATATAGATAAATATAATGCACTCCTTGAAGAATTAGGTGGTAAAATCCTTGATAGTCAAATGAGGGGTAAAAGAAGATTAGCTTATCAAATAGCAAAACATAGAGAAGGAATTTATGTTCAATTAAGTCATCAAGGTGATGGGCAACATATTTTCAAAATAGAAAAAGCCATGCGTTTAAGTGAAGATGTTATTAGATATTTGACAGTAAAACAAGAAGGACCTTTACCAAAGCCAAGATCTTCAACTAAAGAATCTATTCAATCAGAAAAAAAAGAAATTGAGAATGTTGACTCAACTAATAAGTC
Source organism: Prochlorococcus sp. AG-670-O17 (assembly GCA_003211315.1). Classification (GTDB taxonomy): domain Bacteria; phylum Cyanobacteriota; class Cyanobacteriia; order PCC-6307; family Cyanobiaceae; genus Prochlorococcus_A. Next base: position 2,898 of record QCTC01000021.1, read on the forward strand.
AGAACCTAAAAAAGACGAAACTAGTGATAAAAAAACAACAAAGTCTGAATCTCCATCTCCTCAAGTTAAAGAGACTCAAGAATCTTGACTTTTAATTATTCATTTTGTGAATTTAATTCTGCCCATATTTTATTAGACATACCCCACATATAAATAAATCCTTCTGCTTGCTTGTGATTAAAAATATCATCTTTACTATAAGTTGCTAAATCTTCCCTATAAAGAGAGTTGTTTTCAGAAGAACGACCAATTACTATTGCATTTCCTTTGTGTAATCTTATTTTAACCTTGCCATTAACAGACGCTTGAGTGGAATCAATGAAACCATCTAATGCTTGCTTAAGAGGACCAAACCAAAAACCCTGATAAACTAATTGACCCCATTTTTTTTCTACTAAATTTTTAAAATCTAATACATCAGGATTTAATGTTATGCTTTCTAATTCTTTGTGAGCTTTTATAAGAAGTAAAAGACCAGGCGTCTCATAGATTTCTCTACTCTTAATACCGACAACCCTATCTTCAATCATATCTATTCTTCCAAAGCCATGTTCTCCTGCCAAAGAATTAGCCTTTTGAATAATCTCTACAGGGCTTAATTTTTGATTTTCTATTGCAATAGGAAATCCATTTTGAAATTCAATTTCTATATCTTTTGGAGAATTTGGTGCGTCATTAATGGATGAAGTCATAGCAAAAACATCTTCATTTGGCTCTTGCATTGGGTCTTCCAATAAACCAGCCTCAATACTACGACCTAGAAGATTTACGTCAATCGAATAAGGTGACTTCTTAGAAACAGGAGCAGGAATTCCAAATTTTTCTCCATACAAAATAGCTTCTTCTCTACTCATCTTCCATTCTCTAGCAGGAGTAATTATCTTTAAATCAGGTCCTAAAGCATGAATAGCCAAATCAAATCTTACTTGATCATTTCCTTTTCCTGTACAACCGTGCGCCACTGCATCAGCATTTAATTTTCTTGCCAAATTTACAAGACTTTCAGCTATCAAGGGTCTAGCCAAAGCAGTCGATAAAGGATATTTTTCTCCATAAAGTGCATTAGCTCTGATAGCAGGAAAAGCATACTTTTCTACGAAATTATCTACTAAATTACCAATCACAGATTTTGTCGCACCTGAGTTTAAGGCTTTTTGTCTAACACTCTCTAAGTCATCTCCTTGACCAAGATCAGCTACAAAAGTTACAACTTCTGAAATTCCATATTCATTTTTTAAATATGGGATACAGACACTAGTATCAACCCCTCCAGAATAGGCAAGAACGACTTTTTTTACCTGCTGCATTAAAGTTTACCTCCAGTGAAGAAAGCTAAAATCCTAATTGTTTTCAGCTTTCAAAATTCTATTAAAAACTAATAATATTGTAACTACAAGTGCTGGTCCGAAAACTAGTAAAAATACAAGATAATTATTAATTAATAAAGCATTTGGCTTTATAAAGCCAAAGTATTTCAAGAAAATAGCTAACAAAACTGAAATTAGCCAAATTAAAAAATATTTTAAATTTTCTTTATCAAACAAAATTTTTCAAGTGCAAGTTTATGTATTATGGTATATAAGTGAAGATTTTTAAAATGGATTCAAATAAACTACAAATCAGGTTAAATGAAATTGCTGAAGTAAATCCAGCCTTAACTTGCTATCACAGAGAAGATCCAGCCCCTGTATTACCATTAAGAGAAGAACCTGATCTACTATCTTGGCTAGAAGAAACGGGAAGACTTGTAAATGAAAAAGATGGAGATTCTCAAGAGATAAGTACAATTGAAGAAGAAGAACTCTCAGCTCTAATGGGGGAAAAAGAAGATTATAAAACCGAAGAAGATTCTTCAGATGATGATTGGGAAGAATAGATCACTAACTTTTAAATCATTATTCTTTTTAATTTTTATTTCTTTAATAGTAAATTCTTATATTTTTAAAAATTTACTCATAATTAATATTTTTCTGATATTTAGTTTAGTTTCTTTAGTAACAACAAAATACGGTTTAAAAATAATTTATCAATTAAATTTATTGCAAAATATAAGAAATGAGGGTCCATCCCTTCATCATAATAAAAAAAATACTCCTACGATGGGCGGAATATTTATTATTTTGCCATTTTTAATACTACTACTAATAGTTAATAATATCTTTGATTCTATTGGTATTTTATTATTATTTTTTTGTAATATAAGTTTTTTTATTATAGGTTTTCTGGATGATTATCTAAGTATTAACAAAAAAGAAAATACGGGTTTAAAATCTAACGAAAAATTTATATTGCAAGCTTTAATTTCAGTATTATTTATCTTTTTAGCAAGTCAAAGTAATTATATTAATCCATTGATAACTCTATCTAATAATTGGGAAATAGACACTAACATAATAATTTTTCCAATATGTTTTTTAACCTTAGTAGGTTTAAGTAATGCAGTAAATTTAACTGACGGCCTAGACGGATTAGCCGCTGGTTGTAGCGCAATAGTTTTTTTTGGACTTGGGACAGAAATATTTATTAAAAGTCAAAATGAATTAATAATTTATGGTCTTATTTCCTATGCAATGTCAGGTTTATGTATAGGTTTTCTAAAATACAACAAATATCCTGCAAAGATATTTATGGGAGATACCGGTTCATTAACAATTGGTGCGACATTAGGATCTATTTCAATCTTAACTAATAGTTTTTTTACGTTATTTATTATCTCAGGTATATTTATTATTGAAGCTATATCAGTAATAATTCAAGTAAGTTTTTTTAAAATCACCAAAAAAATATTTAAAAATGGAAAAAGAGTCTTTTTAATGACACCTATTCATCATCATTTTGAACTAAAAGGTATCAAAGAAGAAAAAATAGTTGAAAACTTTTGGAAAGTAAACATATTACTCGTTGTTTTAGGTATAGTTTTAAAAATAAATCTTTAAATTATTAAGTATGAGTTTCTTTACTTGGAAAGATGAAGGCTTAACAAGTGACTGTGTCAGTCTTGATGCAATGGCTTCTCGATTTGAAGAAACAGCTAAGCTAATAAAAAAATTATCTGAAAAAGGTTTTAAATTAAAAAAAACGCAAAAAAATCAATTAATTATTCATTCCGATCCTCAAATTTTTAATCAATGGGGTTTTATAAGCGAAGAATTACCTTTCAAACAACTTTCTTTAATTCCAGATGATGAAACTATAGTGGATTTTTGATAGTGGCCTTTTAATATTGATAAATAAGTTCTAACATGTGTGTTCCAACTAAAATGCCTATGAACTCCTTCAATTCCATTTCTACTCCACAACTTCCATTGAGGACTATTTGAGATGCCTTTTTCAAGAGCAATTTTCAACTGATTAATGTCAGTTACATCTACTAATAAACCATTTTCACATTTTGCATGAATTTCTTTAGGACCTCCATCATCTGTAGCTATAATCGGTAAACCACATGAAGAAGCTTCAAGTAAAGTTAAGCCAAAAGGTTCTGTTAAGGCAGGATTGACAAAAATTCCTCCCCTACTAGCTGCCCATCTGTATAAAGAAGGAATATTTGCTGGAGAATGTTTTTTGGGATAAGCCACTTTTCCATATAAATTATATTTATCTATCATTTCAAAAATCTTTTGAAAAACATCTCTTTGTTGAGAATCAAGTTTAGATGTATTTTCTCTACAACCTAAAACTAAAATCAAATTAGTTTTTCTTTTTAATTTTTCTGATCGTCCATAAGCTTCAACTAAAGAAGGAATATTTTTTCTTCTTACTGCTCTAGAAATAGCCAATATAGGAGGCTTTCTTAAGTCTTTCAAAAAAGGAAGCACCATATTATCAATTTCAGAAGTCTCGGTTGTTGAATGAATATGATGGAATTTAGTATGATCAACTCCAGGAGCAATTACTTTCGATTTTTCAGATGAAAAAGAGTGATATTGAGAATATTGATATACAGATTCTTGTTTAGTGCTTGTCACAACGATATCCGCATATTTTAAAGACTCTTCTTCTGCATTAATTCTTTCGCTAATACAGTAAAGCTTTTCAATTTGATTAATTATTAAACCAGCCTCAAGTAATTTTCTTTTTTTCTCTCTTCCTAAAGAATGCCCTGTGAAAATAAAAGGTACTTTTAAAGCTTGACTTAATCTAACTCCCACATAACCAGCATCTGCATAATGAGCATGGATAAAGCTTGGCTTATTTTCGTGTTTTTGATAATAATGAATAAGATTTTGGGTTAATTCGTCTAAATAAGGCCAAAATAATTCTTTTCTTAAATACTTATTGGGTCCAAATTGAAATCTTAAAATTTGTGCACCCGGTGCAATAAATTCTTGCTCTTTTGAATAAGAATTATCAATTTTACTATCTTTAATCAGACGAGTAACTAAATCAACTTGATCAACCTCTGAAGTATTAGCCAAGCTTTTTACCAATTCCAAAACATATTGCGTTTGACCACCAGTGTCAGAATCTCTACCTAATTCAAGACTATTAGAACGTATTAAACCATGCAAATGTAAATATAAGAACTTCAAACTCATTTAGCATTTCAAATTACCTTATTACTAATAAGCTCTATTTAAACTTAAAAATATTAAGAAAGCATTATGATTTATTTTTTAAAAAAAGTTATAACTACCAAAAGTCAAGCTATGATTAACTTTTTGCAACTTAATAAAAAGATAATTTTACAAATAATATATTAACAATACGAAGAAATATAACTGATTAAAAGCTTAATTTAAAGCTTCTTTTAAATATTTAGCTGTATAACTTATTGAATGCTTCGCAACATCTTCGGGTGTGCCCTCGACTATAATCTCTCCACCTTTATCACCTCCTTCAGGTCCAAGATCAATTATCCAGTCTGAACATCTAATCACGTCCAAATTATGCTCAATAACAACTACGGAATTACCTTTATCTACTAAACGTTGAATAACATCCATTAGTTTATGAACATCATAAAAACTTAACCCAGTTGTTGGCTCATCAATTAAATACAAAGTTTTTCCAGTAGCTCTTTTAGATAATTCAGTTGCTAATTTTACTCTTTGTGCTTCGCCGCCAGATAGTGTTGGAGCTGGCTGGCCCAATTTCACGTAACCAAGCCCTACATCCACTAATGTAGATAATCTATCAGATGCTTGCGGGATCGCGGAAAAAGTTTCTGCAGCCTGCTCAACAGTCATTTCTAAAACATCAGAAATATTAAAGCCTTTGTATTTAACTTGAAGAGTTTCTCTATTAAAACGAGCTCCCTTACATACATCGCATTGAACATAGACATCAGGTAAAAAATTCATTTCAATTACATTTACTCCTTGTCCTCGACAAGCTTCACATCTACCTCCTTTTACATTAAAGCTGAATTGCCCAGCTTGATAACCTCTGGCTTTAGCTTCTACAGTCGCAGTAAATAACTGTCTAATTGGATCAAAAGCTCCTGTATAAGTTGCAGGGTTTGATCTAGGTGTTCTTCCAATAGGAGATTGATCAATAACAATGACCTTATCTATAGCTTTTATCCCTTTTAACTCTTTAACACCTTTAGGAAAAGGTACTTTTAAACCAAGAGAATGACTAAGCGCAGGATGTAATAATTCATTAACTAATGTACTTTTTCCACTTCCACTGACTCCTGTTACAGAAACTAATCTCCCCAAAGGAAATTCAACTGATATATCTTTTAAATTATTTTTAACGCAGTTATTTAAAATTAAACTTTTCTTGACTGAAGATCTACGTTCTTTGGGAGTAGGAATCGATTTTCTTCCACTGAGATATGCTCCAGTTAATGACTTTTTTGAATTTAAAACATCTTCAAATGAACCTTTTGCAATAATTTCCCCTCCATAAACTCCGGCACCTGGTCCAATATCCACTAAGTAATCAGCTGATTTCATAGTATCTTCATCATGTTCAACAACAACAAGAGTATTTCCCAAATCTCTGAGATTTTTTAAAGTTTCCAGCAATCTATCATTATCTCTTTGGTGTAAACCAATACTGGGTTCATCCAACACATATAAAACACCAGTTAAACCAGCTCCAATTTGAGTTGCTAATCTTATACGTTGTGCTTCTCCTCCTGATAGTGTCATTGCTGGTCTATCTAAAGTTAAATAATCTAAGCCAACATTAATGAGAAACTTTAAACGCAGTCGAATTTCTTTTAAAACTAGTTCACCAATTTGTTTTTGTTTCTCAGATAAAGAAATATTTTCTTTTATATTTTTGCTTAACCCCATTATTTTCTCAATATGAAATAAAGTTTCTGAAACACTAATAGAGGTCAAATCCGTAATACTGTAAGGTCCAATCTTAACGGCAAGTGCTTCTGGTTTTAATCTTTTACCAGAACATGTTTTACAAGGAACTAATTCTAAATATTTTTCAAGCTTTTGCTTAACTGATTCTCCATTAGTTTCGATTAATTGTCTTTCTAAAATTGGCAAGATTCCTTCAAAAGGTCTTTCGAAACCACTAGAACCCTTAAAACGACTATCAGCTTGAATTACAATTGGCTTGTCAGATCCAGAAAGTAAAACATTTTTTTGTAAATCACTCAAATCTTTCCATGGGGTTTTTAATTCAAAACCATAAGCTTGACCAACTGAATAAAGTAATGAAAAATAATAAGTATTATCTTTTTCACTCCAGGGAGCTATAGCCGCATAAACAGGTAAAGAAGGGTCAGGTATTACTCTATCTGCAGTAAATTTTTTTAAATATCCAATCCCATGGCAATCAGGACAAGCACCGTAGGGACTGTTAAAAGAAAATAGTCTTGGAGACAACTCTTCAACAATAGATCCGTGAATTGGACATGCATAATTCTCTGAATATAACTTTTCTTTATCTAAATTCGGAGGTAGCGTTTCACCTTTTTTTGGAACAACTTCTACGATAGAAAGTCCATCACCTCTTTTAAGACAAGTTTGTAGAGAATCATTCAATCTTTCCTGAATTCCCTCTCTCGCAATCAATCGATCAACTACTACCTCAATATTGTGAGTATGATTTTTGTCTAATTCAATACTATCTGCCAGTTCCCTTACCTCGCCATTAATTCTTACTCGAGCAAAGCCTTCTGCTGCTAATCCACTAAGTAATTTTGCATGAGTTCCTTTTTTACCTCTTACAACAGGTGCAAGTAATTGATATCTTGTCCCTTCAGGCAGCAAGACTATCTGATCAACCATTTCATCAATTGTTTGTGGAGCAATAGGTAAGCCACAATGATGACAATGAGGTTCTCCCGCTCGCCCAAATAATAATCTTAAATAATCTTGTATCTCAGTTACAGTTCCAACAGTTGATCGTGGATTATGACTCGTTGATTTTTGATCTATGGATATAGCAGGCGATAATCCCTCAATATTGTCTACATCAGGTTTATCAACTTGACCTAAAAATTGTCTTGCGTATGCAGAAAGACTTTCTACATATCTCCTTTGACCTTCAGCAAAAATAGTATCAAAAGCCAAAGAGCTTTTGCCACTTCCGCTCACCCCTGTAAAAACAATAAATTTATTTCTTGGAAGAGTCAGATCTATATTTTTTAAATTATGTTGTCGAGCACCTCGAATCTTAATTGAATTATCTTCATTAATACCAATATTATTTTTGACCATGCTTAAATCTTAAAATGATTTAAAGAACATTCATTATAGTAGAATTTTTGTAATTTATGCGGCTGCTCTATCGATAAGTGTCGATGCATAATTATTTGCTTCGCTAAAACCACTACCTATTAGTTCAATTAACTCATCTTGTCTTTCTTTTTTTGTAGTTAATTTAGAAATAGAAGTAAAAGTTGTCCCATTGATAACGTTTTTCTTTACTTTGAAATGAATATTACCAGTTGCTGCTAAAAAGGGCTGATGAGTAATACACAAAACCTGCCTTTCCTGTGCAGTTACTTTTATTAAATCAACTAAAGAATGTAGCGATTTCCCACTTAAACCATTATCGATTTCATCTAAGAAAAAAGTGTTAGATTTTTGAGAAATACTAGATTTTATAGCTAATAAAAATCTTGACATTTCTCCACCAGAAATAACTTTAGATAATGGAGCTAACTTTTGATCAGGATTAGCAGAAAAAAGGAAGTCAATGTTTTCGTTACCTTCGTGAGAAGGTGTGACTTTTGAAAATTCAATTGAAAAATCTGCGTTTTCTAAACCTAAATTTTTCAAAATAGAGATTACAGAAGCTTGCAGTTGATTAGCCGTTTCCCTTCTTTGAGAAGACTGAATCTCAAAAAGAGTATTTAAATTGGTTTCCAATTTATTGATTTGAATATCCAGCTTCTTAATCTCTTCCTCAAATAAATTACTATCTATAAATGTTTTTAATTCATCTTTCTTCAAAATCAATTTTGGCAGTTCTAAAGAAAAAGTTCGCTCTAAATTTTGTAAATAAAATATTCTTTTTTGAATTTCTTCCAAACTTGTATCCTCATTATCAAGTTCAACCGAATATTCTGTTAAAGCAAAAATTAAATTTTCTACATCATTTTGAATATTTATTAATTTTTCATTTAAATCTTTAATCTTTGAATCAAATTGAACAACTCTACTTAATTGTTTAATTGATTGAGCAATAAAATTGCTTACTGATGGAACCTCATTTTTATAACTATTTAAATTATTAAGTGATAATTTTATAGAGTTATTAATATCAAAATTATTAGAAAGACGTAATTCCTTTGATTGTAATTCAAAGATTTCATCACTTGAATATAAATTAGCTTCCTCCAATATTTTATACATCTCTTTTATTGCAAAATTATTTTCTTCTTTCTTTTTTGTTAATTGTATCTTTTCTTCTCTTGTTTTTTTAAGAATCTGTAATTCTTGCCAGATATCTTTAATTTTTAAATTTATCGTCTTTAATTGTTTAGAACCTAAGTCATCAATTATTAATCTTCTGTAATCTCGATTATCATATAAAAAGCTATCAGATTGACCAGCGAAATCTACTAACAACAAACCTAGCTCTTCCAAAAGTTTTTTGCTAATAGAAAAATTATTTATAGTAAATTTTGAAAGTATTTTATTTTGTTTTATATAAGATTTTCTTTTTACGAAGATTTCCCCTGAAATTTTGTAAAAACCGTTTCTCGAAAGCCAATCAGTTATATAAGAAGAATTTGAAAATTTCGCCTCAATTAAGCATTCCTGTTTACCTGGACGTATTAAATGTTTTAACGGTATATTAGTTCCACCAAATAAAACATTAAGGGAATCTAAAATCAGTGATTTTCCAGATCCTGAATCTCCCGTTAAAATATTCAAACCTTTTTCGAAATTAATTTCTATAATTTCTATTAAGGCAAGATTTTTTAAATTTAATTGTACTAACATGTTAATTCTTTCATATAAAAAAATTAGCTTCTTTTTGAGAGAAATAAAAGGGTTTAAATCAATAAAGTTATGAATGAAGACTATACAGATTTTATAGAAACATCAGGATTACTAAAATATGATCCTGAAATAATTTCGAAAATTTATCAAAAAAATCCCAAACGACTATTTAAAAGACTTTGGCAAACCCTAATACCAATACTTATATATATTATTTCAGTTGTATGGGATAAATTAACAGGACAATTAAAAAAAGAATCAAAAGCAAGATTTAGAGCAAAACAACTAACAAATTTATTAGTAAAATTAGGACCTGCATTCGTTAAAGCAGGGCAAGCTTTATCAACCAGACCAGACATTATTCCTGTTGTTCTTCTTGAAGAACTATCTGAACTTCAAGATCAATTACCAGGATTTGATGGAAATAAAGCAATGGAATTAATAGAAGAAGATTTAAACAAAAAAATTGATGAGATTTTTTTAACCATCGATAAAGAACCTATTTCTGCAGCCTCTTTAGGACAAGTTCATAAAGCTGTCCTCAAAAATAAAGAAATTGTAGCTGTGAAAGTTCAAAGACCAGGTTTAAGAGAACAAATTACACTTGATTTATACATTGTTAGGAATATTGCTAATTGGTTAAAAAACAATATTGGACTTATAAGAAGCGATCTTGTTGCTTTAATTGATGAATTGGGGAAAAGGGTTTTTGAAGAAATGGATTATTTAAATGAAGCTGAAAATGCCGAAAAATTTAGAAATTTCCATCTCCATAATTCAAAAATTGCTGTGCCAAAAATTTATAAAGAAACTACCTCTAGAAGAGTATTAACCATGGAATGGATAGATGGGACAAAACTAACAAACCTTGAAGGCGTTAAAAAATTGGGTATTAATCCTGATGAGATGATTGAAATTGGTGTGCAATGCAGTTTAGAACAATTATTAGAGCATGGTTTTTTTCATGCTGACCCACATCCAGGAAATTTATTAGCTTTGGAAGATGGAAGATTATGTTATTTAGATTTCGGTATGATGAGTGAAGTTACGAGAAGCTCTAGATCCGGTTTAATTCAAGCAGTCGTTCATCTTGTTAATAAAAATTTTGATAAATTATCTCAGGATTTTGTTAAATTAGGCTTTCTTTCAAAAGAAGTTAATCTCGAACCTATTGTTCCAGCTTTTCAGGATGTATTTGTAAATGCAGTAGAACTTGGTGTATCAAAGATGGATTTCAAAAGTGTAACTGACGATATGTCAGGAGTTATGTATAAATTCCCCTTTCAGTTACCTCCATATTATGCTCTCATAATTAGATCCTTACTTACCTTAGAAGGAATAGCTTTAAGCGTAGATCCTGAATTTAAAATACTTGGCGCAGCTTATCCTTATTTTGCAAGAAGGTTAATGGAAGATCCTGATCCCCAATTAAGAGAAAGTTTAAAAGAAATGCTTTTTGATAACAAAAAATTTAAATGGGACAGGTTAGAAGATTTACTTTCTAATGCTGCAAAACAAACAAATCTTGATTTAGAAAATCTGCTTGATGAGGTTATAAATCTTCTTTTTTCCTCAAAGGGTGGATTTTTAAGAGATGAAATTATTAATGGTTTGACTTATCAAATAGACTTGATAGGATTAAATTTATTAAAAAGTGTCAATCATTACCTTCCAAAATCATTAAGATTAAATATTAATAAAACCGATAACAATATAGATAATATTATCTTATCGATTGAACCATTCAAGAATTTTTTAGGAATTATACAAAAAATACCAGGATATTCTATTGATATCTTTCTAAAAAGAGTCCCAAGGCTTATAAACGAACCCTATACAAAAGCAATGAGTTTTGAAATAGCTAAAAAGGTTACGGAGAAAAGCGTAGTCAGACTTGTAAAAATTGCTGCTGGTACAACAATATAAATGAATTTTTTTAAAAATATACTTCCTAAAATTTTTTTAATATTATTTACTAATCAGATTTTTTTTAATACTCCACAAGTTGAATCAGCTGAACAAATCAAGATTATTTACAGTATATTTTCAAGAACAGTAACTATCGATTCTTTAAAGAGTTTCGCTGAAAACGGTAATTCATCAAAAACATTAAGAAAAATTTTAAAAGCAACCGGTTCTTCAGATGATGAAATTCGATTAATATTAAATAAAAATTTTGAAATACCCATAACTATTGCAAGTAAATTAATGTATTCCGAAATAGGTAATGTATTTTTAAATAGACTATCTTCGATAATTCACACCCCTAGAACAAATGATAAAAAAACAGGTGTGTTAGCCTTAAGATCAAGTGTTGTAAAAGGTCTAGACAGTGGGAATGAAACAATAAATCTTGTTAGTTTTTTTGAAAATTACCCAACTAAAACTGTTATTTTAAACGTAAACGCTTTAAGTAAAGTAATGAATAAAGTACAATCGATATCGGAATTATTAGAATTTTTCACTAGCAAACCCTTAGAAAAAATTAAAAACAATTAAATTATTATGTCTATATTAAATAAAATTAAAAACAAATTTTCTAGTAATTATAGAAAAAAAAGATGGCCAGGATTAATTGAAGCATATAAACAATATTTACCTGTATCCTCTAAAACTCCCATTATCTCCCTAAATGAAGGAAATACACCTCTTGTTTTTAGTGAATCAATTAGTAATCTAATTGGAAACGATACCAAAATTTATTTAAAATATGACGGTCTTAATCCTACTGGTTCATTCAAAGACAGAGGAATGACAATGGCTTTAAGCAAAGCCAAAGAAGAAGGACGTGAAGCGGTAATATGCGCTAGTACAGGAAATACTTCTGCTGCTGCTGCTGCTTACGCTTCAAGAGGTGGTTTAAAATCTTATGTATTAATTCCTGATGGGTATGTAGCTCAAGGAAAACTTGCTCAAGCCTTAATGTATGGAGCTGAAATTATTTCTATACAAGGAAATTTTGATAAGGCCTTAGAAATCGTAAGAGAATTATCTTCCAATTATCCAATAAATCTTGTAAATTCTGTTAATCCTTACAGGATACAAGGTCAAAAAACTGCAGCCTTTGAAATAGTAGATGACCTTGGAATTGCACCTGACTGGCTTTGTATCCCGATGGGAAATGCAGGTAACATAACAGCTTATTGGATGGGTTTTAAAGAATATGCAAAAATCAAAAAAAATTTAAAGTTGCCGATCATGATGGGGTTCCAGTCTGAAGGATCTGCACCTTTGGTAAAAAATATTATAGTAAAGGATCCTGAAACTATTGCTACAGCTATTCGAATTGGAAATCCTGTAAATAGGGAAAAAGCAAAAGTAGTTAAAAAGGAAAGCAAAGGAAATTTTCAATCTGTTACTGACCAAGAAATTATTGAAGCTTATAAACTACTTGCAAAAGAAGGTGTTTTTTGTGAACCGGCAAGCGCGGCATCAGTAGCAGGTCTTATTAAAAATAAGAACAGAATAAAAAAAGAATCAACAATAGTTTGTGTTTTAACTGGTAATGGGTTAAAAGATCCAGATTGCGCGATTAAAAATAATAATGCGATATTCAGAAAAAATATTGAACCTTCATTAAAAAACATAACAAAAATTTTAGGATACTAACCGAGCCAAAAATAAAAGTGACTGTGGAAATAATTTAAAAACTGTAGAAAACTGTTGAATAACTATTGAAATAAAAATAAGAATGTTAATTATTTAATAGAAAGATTTATATTAATTTAAATTCATCAACATTCAAAATTATTTTTCCACTACTCTATTTTTATTAATCATCAAGTACAACAGTCAATGTTGAGTATTTTCCACAGTTTCCACAAATACTACTACAACTATATAATTTCATAATTAGAAATACATTTAATAGAAGAATTAAAAATTATAAGAAAAATATTTAATTGCAATATTCAAGAAAATGGCTCTAATATATAAATAAAGTTATGAATTCGAATGGAGATTGTTTGTAATCAAAATGAATTTAATTATGCTATTCAATTAGTTAGTAAAGCAGTTGCTTCAAGACCTACGCATCCAATTCTTGCAAATTTACTCCTCACCGCTGATCAAGGTACTAATAAAATTAGTTTAACTGGATTTGATTTGAATTTAGGAATACAAACTTCATTTGATGCTACTGTAAAAAAAAGTGGAGCAATTACCGTTCCATCAAAACTTTTATCTGAAATAGTCAATAAATTACCAAGCGAAACTCCTGTTTCTCTTGATGTAGACGAGAGTTCTGATAATATTTTAATTAAAAGTGATAGGGGTTCTTTTAATATTAAAGGTATTCCATCAGACGATTATCCACAATTACCTTTTGTTGAAAGTGGTACTTCCTTAAATATTGACCCAAGTTCTTTCCTAAAAGCTTTAAAATTAACTATTTTTGCTAGTAGCAGTGATGATTCAAAGCAGTTACTTACGGGAGTAAATTTTACATTCAATTTAAAATATTTGGAGTCAGCTGCAACGGATGGGCATAGATTGGCTGTTGTTCTTGTTGATAATAAAGAAAATTGTGATGAAAAAGATGATATTGTTTCTAATGAAGAAAACTTATCAGTTACTATTCCAACAAGATCTTTAAGAGAAATTGAAAAGCTTGTTAGTCTTAGAAGTTCTGAAAATACAATTAAACTTTTTTATGACAAAGGTCAGGTTGTATTTATTTCATCTAATCAAATAATTACTACTAGAACTCTGGAAGGTTCTTATCCAAATTACTCTCAATTAATACCTGATGCATTTACGAAACTTTTTACATTTAATACAAAAAAAATAATTGAATCACTTGAAAGAATTGCAGTTTTAGCGGATCAACAAAGTAGTGTCGTGAAAATAAAACTAGAGGAAAAGGATTTTGCATTGATCAGTGCAGATGCTCAAGATATAGGAAATGCTAGTGAACTAGTTCCTGTATCTTTTAATTTTGATCAATTTGATATAGCTTTTAACGTAAGGTATTTATTAGAAGGTTTAAAAGTTATACCAAGTGAAAATGTAATTTTTAAATGTAATCTTCCTACTACTCCAGCCGTTCTAGTTCCAGAAGATAATATTAATTCGTTTACATATTTAGTTATGCCTGTTCAAGTCCGTTCTTAAGTTGAAATTACCAAAAGAATTTTTATTAAGTGAATTATTAAGACATAATGTAAAAGGTAATGCCACTTTAAATTATGGTAATGGTGAAAATGTTTGGATGCATCCACCTGTTCATAGGATTTTAGGTTGGTATTCTCGTCCCTCGAATTTTGATTTAAAAAGAAATGTATGGAAATTAAATCAAATTAGTCAAATAATAGATAATGATATTTTCGTAAAAGGCAATCCTGCAATTTCAGACCTTGCTACATTAAATAGATTTCCTAACTTAATAGAAGCTAGTCTAGTTAATTCAGAAGGTTCAAAGATAGGATACATAGCAGATTTCTTGTTCGAAATGAAAACTGGCAATATAAAGTTTTATTTAATTTCTCGTTCTAACCCAAGGATACCAGGTTCAAGTCGATGGAAATTAAACATAGAGAATATTGTTGATCAGCAACCTGGTTTGGTTTTTTGTTCTTGTGTTTCTTTAGATGATTTTCCTTTAATAAAATCAAGCATTAAATATGAATTTTTAAAAAAAGGAAAGAAAATAATTGATCGTTTCGATGATATGAAAAATACCGCTACAAATAGATTAGAAGATTGGCTTGAAGAAGATGAAGATATAAACCAAAAATCAGAATTTAATCAGAATAGTTTTTATAATGAGAAAGAACAATTAAGACCCTTCAAAAATAAAAGAGAAGATGACCCTTGGATTTGACTATTGATGGATTCCATAAATAGCGATGATTATGATGTTAATGAATCACTGCAAGTTGAAAACCTAACTAGTGATGATTATGAAGAGATATGTAAGAGATTAGGAAGAAAACCTAATAGAACTGAATTGGGAATGTTTGGAGTAATGTGGTCTGAGCATTGCTGTTATAGAAATTCAAAACCATTATTAGCTAATTTTCCTACTACAGGGAAGAATGTATTGGTTGGTCCAGGAGAGAATGCAGGGGTTATTGATGTAGGAAATGATCAAAAACTTGTTTTCAAAATTGAAAGTCATAATCATCCTTCTGCTATTGAACCTTTTCAGGGAGCCGCAACAGGGGTGGGTGGTATATTAAGAGATATTTTTACTATGGGCGCGAGACCCATAGCAGTTTTAAATTCTTTACGATTCGGTAATCTTGATAAATTATCTAATATTTCTTTACTTCGAGGTGTAGTTGCAGGGATATCTCATTACGGTAATTGTGTAGGCGTTCCCACTGTAGGTGGAGAAATAGATTTTGATGATAGTTACTCTGGAAATCCTTTAGTAAATGTTATGGCTTTAGGTTTATTAGAAACTGATGAAATTGTTTGTTCAGGAGCAAGAGAAGTAGGTTCTCCGGTTTTATATGTAGGGAATACAACAGGAAAGGATGGAGTAGGCGGTGCTAGTTTTGCTAGTTCGGAATTAACTACTAATTCGTTGGATAATAGACCGGCAGTACAAGTGGGTGATCCATTTATTGAAAAAAGTCTTATTGAAGCTTGTTTAGATGCTTTTAAAACAGGCGATGTACTTGCTGCTCAAGATATGGGCGCTGCAGGATTAACATGTAGTACTGCTGAAATGGCTGCAAACGGGAATTTAGGTATTTCTATTAACCTAGATTTAGTGCCTGCAAGAGAGAACGATATGTCTGCTTACCAATACTTATTATCTGAATCTCAAGAGAGAATGTTGATGGTTGTTAAAGAAGAAAAGTTAAATTCTCTCATTAATCAATTTAAAAAGTGGGGACTTTATGCAAATGTTATTGGTGAAGTAATATCTAAAAGAGAGGTTATTATTTCTCAAAAAAATCAAATAGTTGCTCAAATCCCCACTTCTGCTTTATCTGACGAAACTCCAATAAATATACATAATGTTATTAAAGAGCCTCCTAATTATTTATTAAAGAAATGGGAATGGTCAGAAGATCAATTGCCAGCTATAAGAGAAAATAAAATTCTTTCTTTAAAAGACCAAAAAAAATATTCCTTTTCTGAAATCATTTTTAAACTTTTATCTAATCCTTCAATTGCTTCAAAAAGTTGGGTGTATCGACAATATGATTCTCAAGTACAATCAAATACTGTATTTAAACCAGGAGAGGCAGATGCAGCATTAATAAGACTTAGACGGCAAGATGAGAAACATAAAAATAATGGATTTTCTGGTGTTGCTGCTTCTGTAGATTGCAATAGTAGATGGGTTTTATTAGATCCATATAGAGGAAGTATTGCAGCAGTTGCAGAATCTGCAAGAAATGTAAGTTGTGTTGGTGCCGAGCCGATAGCTATAACAAATAATTTAAATTTTTCATCACCTGATACTGAAATAGGATTTTGGCAACTTTCATCAGCATGTGATGGAATTTCCAAGGCTTGTATTGCTTTAGAAACTCCTGTTACAGGAGGAAACGTTTCCTTATATAACGAATCAAAAAATCAAAATAATCAAGTAACTCCAATTAATCCCACTCCTGTTATTGGAATGGTAGGAACAATTAAAAATGTGGATAAAGGTGTAAGTTCAGGATGGAAGAATATAAATGATCAAATTTGGATAATCGGTTCAAATGCTTCTGAATCGTCAATAGGAGCAAGCTCTTATTTAGAATATTTTCATGGTTTAGTTACAGGAAGACCTCCTGAAATTCACTTACAAGATGAAAAATATTGTCAAAGTTTTTTAAGAGATGCAATTTTAAAAAACTATATTGCTTCTTCTCATGATGTAAGTGATGGAGGTTTAGCTGTCGCTTTATCAGAGTGTTGTATTTTGTCTTCTAAGGGAGCAAATATTCAATTAGAAGAAAAAAATTTTCGTATTGATAGTCTACTGTTTAGCGAGGGAGGATCAAGAATAATATTTTCAATTAATAAAAATGAAGAATCAAACTTTATGAATTTTCTTAAAATTAATAGTAGAAATTTTGGACGAAATGTATACGTTAAGAAAATCGGATTTGTTTCTGAAGAAAATCTTGATATTACTTTTAAAGAAAAAACACTTTGCAATCTAAGGGTTGATGAATTAACCGAAAAATTTAATAATAGTATTTCTAGTTATTTTAAATAATGAATAAAATTATGCAATTCTTCACAAAATTCGGAAATTAAATTATGTGTGGAATTGTTGGAATCGTTTCTTCTGATGATGTAAATCAACAAATCTATGACAGTCTTTTGCTACTTCAGCATAGAGGTCAAGATTCTACAGGAATAGCTACAATGGAAAATACTGTTTTTCATATACATAAAGCTAAAGGACAAGTAAATACTGCTTATAGAACGAGAGATATGAGGAATTTAATAGGGAAAATTGGTTTAGGCCATGTAAGGTATGCAACTAAAGGCTCAGCAGAAAGTGTTGAAGAAGCACAACCTTTTTATGTTAATGCTCCTTATGGAATAGTTTTAATTCATAATGGAAACCTTACTAATACAAGAGACTTGGAGAAACAATTATTTAATGTAGATAAACGCCATACAAATTCTTCAAGTGATACAGAAATGTTATTAAATATATTTGCAACTGAATTACAAGAACAGATTCATAATAAAGATTTGCAGCCAGAAATTATTTTTAATGCTGTTAAAACTTTACATAAAAGAATTCAAGGTTCATATGCTTCAATTGCATTAATTTCAGGGCATGGCTTATTAGCTTTTAGAGATCCTTTTGGTATAAGACCTTTAGTAATTGGAAAAAGAATTTCACTTACTACTCAAAAAGAAGAGTGGATGGTTGCAAGTGAATCCTTAGTATTAGAAAATAATGATTATCAAGTTGTTAGAGATGTTGAACCTGGTGAAGCAATTTTTATAACTAATAATGGTGAATTTTTTTCAAAGCAATGCTCAGAAAATCCAAGGTTATTTCCTTGTGCATTTGAATATGTCTATTTAGCTAGACCGGACTCAGTGATGAACGGAATCTCAGTTTATCAAGCACGTTTAAAAATGGGTGATTATTTAGCAGAAACAATTAAGCAAACAATAAACTCTGGGGAGGTCGATGTGGTGATGCCTATTCCCGATTCTTCACGTCCTGCGGCAATGCAAGTTGCTAGGCAGTTGGGTATAGAGTATAGAGAAGGGTTTTTTAAGAATAG
>QCTC01000022.1 GCA_003211315.1 Prochlorococcus sp. AG-670-O17
AAGCAATAACAAAGAAATTAAGGAAGGAAAGAGTCCTGCTACAGAAATAAGTTTTATTAGTCTAAGAACAAATTCTTATCCCTTAAATAATCTCAATGTAAGGTTGGCTATAGCTAAAAGTCTTAATAGGGACTTTATTAGCGAAAAGGTTAGTTATGGATTAAGGCAACCCTCAAGATCACTTGTTCCACCAATTTATAAAAAAAATAAGAAAGAATTATGGCCAAAATATGATCCCTTAGAAGCAAAAGTGTTACTACAAAAAGAAGGTTACTGTAACGGTACTGTTTTAGATTTTCCACTTACTTATAGATCTAACGTACCTGCTGATAAACTTATTGCTCTTACTTGGCAAGAACAAATAAAAAATATTTTGAATGAATGTATTAATATTAGACTCAACGGAGTAGAGTCTACAACTATTTATAAGAATCTAAATTTAGGAATATATAAAGCGGTTATTCTTGATTGGACAGGTGCTTATTCTGATCCCGAGGCATATTTAACACCCCTTCTAAGTTGCAGTGATATAGAGGTTAAAAAAGTGTAAAAAAGGAGAATCAGTTTACAGCGGAAGTTTTTGGGGATCAAATGCAGTAGAAGATTTATTTCTTGATAGCGAAAATTTAAACGGTAAAGAAAGATTAGCGAAATTAATTGAAATAGAGAAAATAGCTTCAGAATCAATACCTTATATTCCAATATGGATTTCATCTCAAAAAGCTTGGTCGCAAAATGAAATTTCTAAACCAATTTTTAATGGTGCAGGAATTATTTTAATGAGTGATCTCAAATTTATTAATGAGTAGAGATCTTAGTAAACTTTTAAATTATTCTTTATTAAAGATTTCTTTAATACCTTTAATGTTGTGGATTATATCTACATTAGTTTTTATTTTGTTGAGAGTTGCGCCAGGAGACCCAGTTGACGCAATTTTAGGATCTGGAGCTAATGAAGCTTCAAGAGAAATTCTTAGATATAAATTAGGGTTAAATGAATCTCTTCTTAGTCAATATCTTTCTTACATTAATAATATTTTGCATTTAAATCTTGGAGAATCTTTAAGTACTCAAGAACCGGTTCTTGATATTATTCTTAAATCATTACCAGCGAGTGTAGAACTAGGTGTCTTTTCAATATTCTTTGCAATCGTTATAGGCTTTCCGCTTGGTTTTTTTGGTTTAAAAAATAAAGGAAAAAAAGGAGACTATATAGCTAGAGTAATAGGAATTTCTTCATATGCAATTCCACCTTTCTGGGGGGCAATTTTAGCTCAATTAATATTTTCGGTATATTTAAGAATTTTTCCAATTGGTGGGAGGTTCCCAATCACTTATAGCCAACCTGATATTACAGGCTTTCTAGTTTTAGATAGTCTTCTAAATAATAATCTTATCTATTTAAGAGAAAGCTTATATCATCTTGCGCTTCCTTCAATAACTCTTGGGTTTCTTTTGAGCGGAATTTTTAGTAGATCTTTAAGAATAAATTTAGACAAGACACTAAAAAGTGATTATGTAAATGCAGCTTTATGCAGAGGAATTTCAAGAAGGAAAATTATCTTAAATCACTCTTTACCTAATGCACTTTTGCCTATTGTTACGATTTCAGGCTTAACAATAGCTTCTTTAGCAGGAGGAGCGCTTCTTTTTGAAGTTACTTTTTCATGGCCAGGTATAGCTTTAAGGTTACATGAAGCTATTTCCCAACGGGATTATACTGTTGTTCAAGGAATTGTAATTATCACCTCTTTACTAATAGTCTCATTAAATCTTTTTGTGGATATTTTAATTGCTATATTAGATCCTCGAATTGAATACTAATTTTTGATTATTGCTTTTAAAGTCTTTCTATCTAAAAGATGAAAATCAAGATTGCTTTCAGTTTGATTTTTTATAATTTTAATGCTTTCATTTTTTTTTATATTATCTAAAAACTCTACGATAACTTTTAAAGATAAATTTTGAAAAGAGTAAGGATTAGATCCAATAAAAGATTTATTGATTTTAAAAATATCATTATTTTCGATATTTTCTGAATACTTATCATTGATTCTGATGGGTGAAAAATGACTTGATCCCTCAATAATCAAGAATCTATTTAAAGGATTATTAGAGGTAGATAAAAATACCTTGAATTGCTCACTTATTAAGGGAGTTATAAGATCATAAGTTCCTCCAATTAACAGTACTGGAATCTCAATCCCAGAATTTTTTTCATTTGGCCAGATTAGGCTGCCAAATGAATTAAATCCTATGATTCCATTTGCTTTCTTTGAATTGATTATTTCGGGTAATGGAATTTCGTTTAATTGACATTGGAGTAATTTTGATAAATTTGTTATTGCAAAATCTTTTAAAGCTAAATCACATCTTTCTTCAAAGTCATCTTTAGGTAAATCACCTTCATATAAAAAAGCTATTAAAGCTCCTAATGAATGTCCCATTAAAATATAGGAATCGTTGGGTAATCCTAATTTCCCATTGTTATGCGCTTTTATAACTGTATCTAAATCTTTAATACGGTATAAGAAAAAGTCAGCACTAGTTGGAATTGAATTAGTACCTTCGATAACTTCTAAAAAAGCCTCTGAATTACTTCCTTCATGGTCAATTAATACTACGGGCCATCCTCTCTTACTTAATTCAATGCCAATCCATCTGAAATTATCAATATTTCCTCCAAGTCCTGGCATAAAAATAACAAGATCTTTATTTGATGTGATCTTCCTATTTTTCCATAATTCAATTTTTAAAGGCTCACCTCTATGCGTCGAATAAATTTTCTTATTTATTTTAATAATATCTGAATCATCTTTATGTACTTTTTTCTTAGAAAAAGAGTTATTGCTTTTTTCTAAAGAATTTAATTTTAGGTTTAGAATTTGTTGCTTTGCTAATTCCTTTTTCCATGAAGAAATTATTAAAATTAAATTATCTATATCTAATGAAATTTCTTCTGAAGGTAATGCCTTTAGAATATCCAAAGTAGAAACTTCATTTTTCACTTCCAATAAATTTTCTATTGTATTAAAAACCTTAATACCATCTTTGTCATTAGGAACCAAAATAGTATTACTTAATTCTGAAAGAATCTTTCTACCTACCCAACTTCTTAATACTTGCCTATTTAAACTTTCTTCTTTAAATACTGGGAATTTTAAAAATTTTGATATCTCAAATACTTTTAAAAATCCATTTTGCTTAAACCAGTCTATTACTTCTGTAGAATCATCCTTATAATTCTCTAAGTTTAATAACTGATCTGTAGTTAAAGGGATTGACATCTCTTCGAACTTGATATTTATCTTTTCAGCCGCTATTACATCTTTTGCTGAACAAAAACTAAAGAAACTTAAAAATAGTATAAAAATGAATTTCAATTGTGTTTATTCCGAATAAATTTCTTACAAGTAAACTTTGGTGGAGTCAATTTCCATTTCATTTAAGGTTAATTACTAAAATAAGATTTTTTGCTTCATTTGGAGCAGGAGGCGTGATTTATTTAACATCCCTTATTTTCAATAATATTGGATTGTCAGCAACAGAAATTGGTCTAGGTTTTACGATATCAGCAATCATAGGTACTTTAACAAGAATCATTACTGGTAAGTACCTAAATAAAACAGGTAAAATTCATAGTCCTTTAGTTATCTCTTCATTCATAAGTATTGCTGCAGGATTTTGTTTAATTATTTCAAAAGATACTTACTCTTATATCCTTGGTCAAGCTTTTATCGGAGCAGCCGCGGGGATATATTGGCCTACTGCAGAATTTGTAGTCCCATATTTTTGTAAACCTATTGATACAAGAAAAGCTTATGCTCTGGTGAGAACATCTGAGGCTTTGGGAATATTTTTAGGAGTATTGATTGGTGGATTTATGAATAATTTTATTTATCTCAAATCAATATTTATAAATGATATGTTTTGTATGCTTTCAATTATTTTTTTGATTTTAAGAAATAAAAAGTCAATAAATACAACTTTAGAGAATTCTCAAAAAAAGGCTTTAGATCATCTTAAAATCTATCAAGAGAAGTGGAACAAAAATACAATCATAATAGTTTTATCTTTAATATTGATTACTACATCTCTTGCTTTAATTCAGGTGACGTTACCTCTTGATCTCGTTAAGGGTGGAGTTGTAAGAGATGTCTTAAATGAACAAGTTATTAGTTTTATCATTTCTTTTCAATTGATTTTATTATTAATTTTACAATGGCCAATTGGTTCATGGATATCAAAAAAAGGAAAATTATTTGGCTTGAAATTTAGCTTAATCAACTTTTCTTTCGCCTCACTGTTGTTATTTATTTCTAGTTATCTAAATATTGCAGCTTTTTATTTCGTATTTTTTGCAATTGTCTTAATAAGTTTTGGCACATCATCCTTCCTACCAACATCTACAGATGTTGTTTTTAGTATTGCCCCTTCAAATAAAAAAGGTTATGCACTAGCACTGTTATCACAATGTTTTGCAATGGGATATTTTTTTGGGCCATTTATTTCTGGGAGGGTGCTAGATCTTTTTGGTTTTGCATCAATTATGTGGTTAGCTATTTCATTTATTTGCTTTTTAATGTTTGCGATGATATTTAAGAAATCATTTTAAAATTTTTATATAAATAATATTTATTATTTTTCTATTTCAATTATTCTTCTTTCTCTAAGAAATAAGAAAAAAGGAGCAGAGAAAGCAAATGCTATTAAGAAAGTTCCAATGTAAACAACCCACATATTTTTTATATTCAATTTTTTAGATTCATTTACTATCCAAATAAAAACTGCAGTAGCTCCAACCAATAAATCTCTTGAAATAGATTGAGCTGCTGGATTGGCATTTGCTAATGAAATAAAATTTTTAATGTCAAAACTATTTCCATATTCAATAGCAAAATCAAAATTTGCCATCATGGTAAGGATTGCCCCAAGGATTGATAGAAAAAGGTAAAGATACGATAGTTTCTGTCTATTATCTTTTAGTATGTTTAATGAATTCATATGCAAATGATATATATCCTAATAATAGTATTTATAAACTTATGATTGAAGTAGGAAATAATAAAGTTCAGGATTTTAAATTTATAAAAGGGAATTTAAAATTTGCTGTTATTGGACATATCGAGTGGATAAATTTTATTGAAGTAGATCAATTACCTAAACCAGGTTTAATCTCTCATTCAAAAAAATCTTTAGAATATCCTGCTGGGGGAGGATCAGTAATAGCTAAAAGACTACGGGAATTAACCAATAGCGAAGTCCATTTTTTTACAGCTTTAGGGAATGATTTTAATGGCAAGCAAAGTTTAAAAATTCTTGAAAATATGGGTATTAAATTACATGTAGCATGGCGAGATAAACCAACTAGAAAAGGTTTCAGTGTAATTGATTCTGATGGCGAAAGATCTATCACTATTATTGGAGATAGATTGTCCCCTAATCATAATGATGATTTAGATTGGGCTGCCCTTAATGATATGGATGGAGTATTTATTACAGCAGGCGATAAAGAATTATTTAAAAAATCGAGGATAGCTAAAACATTATGTACGACGCCCAGAGTAGGATTAAATATAATTAACGAATCCGGGATATTTTTAGATGGATTAATTGGAAGTAATCTTGATCCCGGAGAAGTTTTTTCTTTAAATGAATTAAAATTAAACCCAAAATATGTTATCAAAACAGAAGGAGAGAATGGCGGGATAGTATTCCCAGGAGGTAGATATAAAGCTATTAAAAATAAAAAAAATAAAATTGATTCATATGGATGCGGAGATTCTTTCGCGGCAGGAATTCTTTATGGACTTTCCTCAAATTGGAATATAGAAGAAAGTTTAAATCTTGCTAAAATAATGGGTAGAAATTGCAGTGAACATTTTGGACCATATAAAAATGTTAACAACTATAGTTAGGTGAATTTTAATGAATAATTTGTTAAATAAAAAAAGAAGTTATCTTGTTGATTCAATTATGATTTTCTTCTTATTAATCTCTTTTTTGGTTTTTGAATCTCTAAAAACTTTATCTGGGATTTTTACCTATGGGATTTTTAAGAAGGAAATATTAACCACTAAAAGCAATTTAGGATTTGATTTTAAAATTAAAATTAGATGAATATATATTTAATTGGCTTTGCTTGTGCTTTAGTTTTAATTTTACTAATTAAAAAAATTACAAATATAAAAAAAAATAAGAATAATAAGTTATCTAAATTTAAAAAGAAACTTCTTAGTAAAGAGTCAAATATTGAAAAAATTTTTTCACGAGACGATGAAAAAACATTTTCAGATCCGGATATTAATATCAATATAGGAATTTATGATAATGAAGATATTACAAATAGAAAATCTAATATTCATAGAGCAAGACTCTCAAAATTTAAGAAGTCAAAATTAAATGGAGAAACTATATTTATAGATCCAGATCAAAAGATCTATAAATATATTAATGGGAAGAAAAAATTTATTTAATATAAAACTACTTAATTACATTCAAGACTATCTCTAGTAGAAACTCCTGTAGTGGGATTAACTCCTTCAGCAATTTTGCAAAGATTTCTCTGGTCTTCACTATCCAGAATCGCATAAGAAAAATCTGCTCCTTCTATTTGAGCACCAGCAAAGCTACTCCCAGAAGCTATCATGTTTATCAAAATGGAATTCCTTAAATCTGTTTTTTGGAAATTCACTCTATCTGCGAGAGTATCAGTTAAATCTATTCCATTAAGATTAGAACCTTTTAAGTCTGATAAAGTTAATGTTGTTCCATGAAGATCGACTTCACTAAAGTCAGCATCTCTTGCTACTGCTCCTGCTATTGAGGATAAATGAAGATCCTCTCCATGAAAATCAAAACCAGTAATATTAGATCTTACGTAACTAGGAACCTCATCTCCCTCTCCTTTAGTCGCCACATTTGCACCTGCAAAAACAGGAGAGGTAAAAATCAGAAAAGAAAAAGTCAGACATAAAAAGTATTTCAAAAAGCCAAATCGATTCATGTTGAGATTTTACAGTGCCTTTATCCTATCTCAATAAGATAATGATTTAAATTGTTTTTGAAATTTGAATAAAGTTTTTAAAGTTATTTAACACTATAAATTTTAAATTTAGGTTGTAAATTTGTTATGCAATCGTGTAGTTTTTTATTATCTTTGCTATTGGTAACTTTGAATTCAGATTCAACACTTCCTTCCTTATCTCTTATAGCTTGATTTAAAACAACAGAACCATTTTCATCAGAAACAGATCTATGAAAAGTTCCTCTAGGGATTTTTAAGATTAATCCACATGATTCTAATCTTACTTTGTAGAAAGGATACTCCCAGCCTAAGTTTACGAGATAAAAAGTTCTTCCTCCTGAAATAGCTAAAAGGTTATCCTCTTGTTTGTGATGAATATAAAACTGCCAATTGCCTAATTCTTTATCATTAGGTGGACTCACAGCTGGCCCATTATGAATAACTAAGTCTCTAAAATTAGAGTTATTAATACTAATATCGAAAAACCTGACATCTTCCGTATCACGAAATTTTTCGTAACTTTTCAATTCAAACATTTCAGATTTGTTTGGCTTGGCAAGTTCGATTTTTAAAGTTGAGTTCAATTTATTTGTAATATTAGTTAAATGAAAACAGATAAATTTTGAAGATAACGTATCAGTTAACACCAATTAATGAACACCTCTATTAAATTAATAATTAAGATTATTTTTTAAATATCCTTCAAAATAATTGAAAAGAATAAAAGGCTTAATTAATTACAAATTTCTAAAGGCTTTATTTCCCATGTCAAATTATTCTTAAGGTTTGTTTTGCCTCTAAAGTTTCCAGTAATCACTGCTGTTAGGTTCGATTTTGAAGAAGATACTAAAGTTAAATACCTTTCGTCTATTAATCCTTTACCGCTTGGATCAAAACCTCTCCAACCTGCTCCTGGGATATATAATTCAGCCCATGCATGTAATTCAAATTCTTTTGGTAAAGGATCTTCAAAATGATAACCACTAACAAATCTGCTTGGTATTCCGACTGATCTGCATGACTCAACCATTAGCATTGCTAAGTCTCTGCATGACCCAACCCTTTCTCTAAGAGTCCTGCTCGCTGGCCATGCTGGGCCAGTATGTCTTTTCGTATATTTAACTCGATCCTGAATAATTTCTATAAGTTGATATGTAAAAGATAAGGCATTATTGCTACTTCCTGCTAATGCCTCTTGCGCTAATTCAACAGCAGAAGGATCATGCTGCCCATTTGGCATCCATCCTTCCAAAGCTCCCTGAAGATCTCTATTAATGATACTTCTACAAAAGGGTAATGTAAGGTCCCTTTCTTTAACACCATCAAGAATGCAAGGATGTTTAAGTGTCTCAACCTCGCTTATCGCTTTAATAGATAATGAATCGGTATATCCCTCAAAGGTAATTCTATTAATCTCTTCACCACTGGCGGCAAGTAAAGGATAAAGAATTTTAGGATTTGGAGAAATATTTAAATTAAAGTTTATTAGCCTTTGAAATCCATGCGATCTTGGCTTGATACATAATCGATGTTCCCCCAATTGAACTGATTCTTCATAGGAATATTCAAGGTTATGGATATATTTAATTTTCATTAATCAAATTCTTTATTTATAAAGTATTTATCTTCTATGAGATTATGCAGTTTGTTTAAATCAATTTGTAAGGAATCAATAGCCTCATGTAGTCCGTCATTAATTATATCTTCAATTCTGATATAACTCCACTTTGCTTTAAGTAAACCCCTCATGCACTCAAGTTTTGAGGGGTTATCTGAACTTGGAAAGGTATTAATCATTTTTAGGGTATTACTTATACCATCCAAACAGTATCTAACAGATCTTGGGAAATTATTATCTAGTAAGAGAAATCGTGCTACTGAATTCGGCTGGATAGAATTTTGTTCTGCTTTCCTGAACATTTGATAAGCACCTGCCGAACGAAGAAGAGCTATCCACTGCAACTCATCAAGGACTCCTCCGAGCTCATCTAAGCTTGGAAGTAATAAGTAATATTTTACATCTAAGATTCTCGATGTCTTATCAGCTCTTTCTATTAATCTACCTAAAATACTAAATTGACATGCAAGATCTTTGCTAAGAGTGGCGTCTGTAATGCCATAAAACAATTGACATCCTCTTCTTATTTCGCTTAATTGCTCCTGCCTTGGAAGGTCCCATATAGATTCCCCTTCTTGTAAATTCCAAAATAAAATATTTATTTGTTCCCACATTTCAGATGTCATTACATCCCTTATTTGCCTAGCGTTTTCTCTAGCCAATTGAATACAAGAGATTATGCTGTTGGGATTTATTCGATCCCTAATTAAAAAATTAATAACATCATCCTGTTTTTTCTCAGGAAATCTAGAATCAAATGTTTCTCTATCACTTGAAGCATCAATAAGAGGCAGCCATGGTTCAGCACTGCCTGGTGGACAATCTAAAGACATTGCTTCACTAACCTCTACGAAACGAGATATATTTTCCGCACGTTCTAAATAACGATTAATCCAATAAAGAGATTCAGCTACCCGACTTAAAAGCATTCTAATTTCCTACAACCCATGTATCTTTGCAACCCCCTCCTTGAGAAGAATTGACTACTAATGAACCTTTTTTTAAAGCAACTCTAGTTAGACCTCCTGGACTTACCCATGAATCCTTTCCCCTTAAAATGTAAGGTCTTAAATCAACGTGACATGGATAAAGTTCACCATTGCATAATGAGGGAACTGTAGAAAGTTCTAGAGTAGGTTGAGCTATAAAATTTCTAGGATTATTTTTGATTTTATCTGAGAATTCATTTATCTCAGTTGTAGTTGATTGAGGACCAATTAACATTCCATAACCACCAGCTTCAGAGACTGATTTGACAACAAGTTTTGGAAGGTTCTTTAAGACATATTCTCTATCCTTTTCGTAATAACAAATATAGGTTTCAACATTTTTTATTATTGGTTCTTCATCAAGAAAATATTTGATCATTTTAGGGACAAAAGAATAAATCATTTTGTCATCTGCTATTCCTGTCCCGGGGACATTCGCAACAGCAACATGACCTGCCTTCATGACATCTAGTAAACCACTAACGCCTAAATATGAATCTTTTCTAAAATTTATAGGATCTAAAAAATCATCATCAATCCTTCTATAAATTACATCTACTCTTTTTAATCCAGAAGTAGTCTTTAAGTAAACATATTCATCATTACAAATTAAATCATGACCTTGAACTAATTGGATACCCATTTCTTGAGCTAAATAACTATGTTCAAAATATGCACTATTAAAAATCCCAGGTGTTAATAAAACTATTTTTGGTGTATCAGTCCAAATAGCTAGTTCTTGGAGAGTCTTTAATAAAAATGATGGGTATTCATCAATAGGTTTAACTATTCTGCCTGAGAAAAGATTAGGGAAGATATTCTTCATCACTAATCTATTCTCTAAAAAATAAGCCACACCAGAAGGACATCTTAAGTTGTCTTCTAAAACATGCCAAGTACCTTGACCATCTCTTATTAAATCAAGTCCTGATATTTGACACCATTTGTTTAATGGAGGCTTAAAACCCAACATTTGAGGCCTCCATCCATCTGAACTCTCAATTAGTTCCCTTGGAATTATTCCATCATTAATTATATTTTGAGAATTATATATATCATCTAAGAATAGATCTATTGCCTCAAGTCTCTGCTTTAAGCCTTCTTCCAAGGTTATCCAGTCGTGCTTACTTATTATTCTTGGTAAAGGGTCAAAAGGTAATATTCTTTCTGTACCTTTTACGCCTGTGTCGTTTAACCTAAAAGTTGCTCCATGTCTTAGTAATAACTTCTTGGCCGCGGAATGATTTCTGTTTAATTCTTCTAAACCCATGTTATCTAAGGAAGATAATAATGGGGTTAAAATTTCTCTGGCAGAATTTAAATTATCTTTAAAGTATTCATCATAATTATTCTTAGGCCGATAATTTGAAAACATATATCTCTTCATTTGTTAACTTTTTACTTTAGCTTGGGACGATATTTAGTATTTAAAACTACAAAAAGAAATATCCATAAACTAAATCTATTTCAATATTTTATGCATTGAACTATATTTCTTAAAAATGTAAAAAATATGAATTCTGGCAATTGGCAATTTGTTTTTTTTAGATATTTTGCGAGTTTACTTTTTATTCTCTCTCATAGTTTACTTGTTTTAGATCATCTACCTACTGGAGCTGCACTTCATGGTTTGGGAGAAGTTTTTATAGCTCCTTGGGCTTTTAGGGAGAGGGCCTGGGATTTAGTTGCTATTGCAATTTTATTTTTCTTTTTTGATATTTGGGGATTGATTAACACTCCTTGGAATTAGTTGATAATATCAATCCAGGCTTGGTAAATAATTTACTAAAAATGAAATCCAAAATAAAACAAACTTTTAAATTAATCTTAATTATCTTTTTAACAAATACTCACTTTTTAAAAGCTCACGATTCATTTAATGGAGGATGTAGAAATCATTGTAAAGAATATGTTAAACCATTAATTATGAATAAAGAGTTAAATAATTCTGGTTATAAAAATCAAATTGAAGATGATGATTCTTGTTTAAGTAAATCACTTTGTAGAGGTTGATAAAATCTTGTTTTTGAATTTTTCTCGATAAAATTTGTACTTGCATTGTAGTTTCTACTAGGAGGATTTATTTGGTTTTTAATCAAAATAATAAACGTGTAAATTAATGGAAGTACTAGCGATAAGGAAGCAATAGTAGCAATTATTTGATTAATTTTAATCAATGGTTTTTTTACTAAAGGGTCACCACATAACCCACATATTAATTCTCCAGATGTTGATTTTTTTTGAAATTGATAATTGGGATTACAATATGGACAATAGTAATTATTCATGGATTAAAACAAAATTATTTTTCTTATTATTAGAAATATAAAAAATTTATTTTGTAATAAGACTTCTAGCCAAAGTAAGGTTTTTGAAGTAAAAGATTTATACCAATGGTTCAATTTAGTCCCCTTCTCTATGAATAAAAATGGTGTGATCTCTGATCATCTACATCTGCTATAAGATCATGTTTCTTTAATTTTTTAAGAACATTTTTGTATTCGATTTCATTAACAGCTCTAGCTAATAAATCAGAAAAAAATCTAAGTTTTTTTGACATTATTTTATATCTATCCAAATAAAGTTTCTTATTATAATAGATAGCTAAAAAAATATAATAATGCCAAAGTTTGTTTTTTTATCCCAAATAAAAAAGAGAGCTTTTAAAAGCTCTCCTTTTATTCTCTTACTTATTTTATCTATCAAAATTAACAACTAGCCTAAATCATTGATCCTTGTTGTTAATTATTTTTCAGCTAAAAATAACCTTAATAAACTAATAGTTTTTAACTGGGGCAAAGACTCTAGAATTGAACTTTTTCTTGTAGGGCACCTAAACGATGCGAAAGAAGTAAGTTCAGACATTAATAAAAAATAATTGGAGCAGTTAATTAAATTAGTTCGGAATTATTCCGAAATTGCAGGCAGGCTATCGATCATTTTGAAAGACCTCCTAAAACTCAACAATCACAAATTAATTAAAAACTTTTAAAAAAACAATCCGTTATTATACGCATTGATTTTTAATCCAAAATGTCCGATAGTAATAATCAATTTCTTTATTTTAAGCTTTAAATTTTATATATTTCTTGTTTAGTTTTTTAGTAAGTTTTGCTTATTTCTTTTCTTATCTCTCTCGTTTATGTTAACCCTAAATGAATTGAGGAAATCTATTTATGACTAATTCAAAAATTCAAAATAATCACAATAATGAAATTAATAATAATAAAAATAATCCCGTAGATGAATATTTACAATGTCTCTCATATTGCGATATTCATCCAAAAGGTATTGATAATGATTGCGAAGTGATTTGTATTGAGAGACATTTGAAAACTAATTATTGGTAAATATAAAAGCTAGAAATTACTTGAACCCTTTTGAAGAGGAACTTGTTCGGACTTTAAAATTCCAAACGGTTACAACACCCTTAGCATTAATTGCTGCTAAAGCGCAGTCATCGGGTCTCCAAGCAATATCTCCAACTAAATCTCCAGCAAAAGCAGCTCCAACAGGATCCCCATTTCCGTCGTTTTTAAGAAAACTAGCGACTACTGAACCATCTCTTGAACCTGAAGCTACTAGAAAACCTTTGTTAGAAAAAGCTAGGCTAGAAATTGGTTCAGTATGATGACATAATTCTCCCGGCATCGTTCCTTCTGGTCCATTACCTGAAAAACTCCATACTGTAATTCTTTCGCTACCACTAGTTGCTAATAGCATGCCACTATCATCGAAGGAAAGGTGAGAAGGCTTTCCAGGATAACCTGTCATTTCGGCATCTTGTCCAGTTGATCTACGCCAGAAATGTACTGAATTATCTTGACTACCACAGGCTACTATATCTCCATCAGGGCTTAACTTCATCGAAACTAGTGAACCTTGCCATTCAAGTTTCTGATTAGTCTTTTTATTTACTACATCAAAGAAAGTTACGCGTCCGTAGCATGCAGTTGCTAATTCATTCTTATTCGACCACGATATGGCACTTACTGTACTCGGATGTTCTTCTGAAACCCATTGTTCAATACCATCTTGATTAAATACATATACTTTTTTGGAAGAAGCCACGGCTAAATATAAACCTCCATTTGACCAACTTAAATGTTCTACCCAACCTTTACCAAGTTTAATGGCTTTAATTTCCTCCCCATTATTGCAATTTAATATTCGAACTATTCCGTCTTGCCCTGAAGTTGCAAAAATATCTCCATTCGGATGGATAGACATTGCAAGAAGACCTCCTGAATGGGCTTCATCCTTTTTCCAAATAAGCTTTCCTGTATCTCCTTCGAACCCATAAAGCCCTCCGACTACGTCTCCAACGATAAAGAGTTTCCCTTTTAAAGCCCAACCACAAACTATTGCATAATCCTCAACTTCAGCAGACCATCCTTCATGAAACATGCCTCTAGGGCTAAAAGATTCTATATCAGGCACTTATCAAATCCCTCTTGCATTTCTTTTTCATTTAGATTTCTTCCAATAAACACGAGTTGATTTCTTCGTGGTTCATTTCCCCATTCTTTATCTGGTTGGGCAGTAAATAACATATGAACTCCTTGAAATACTATTCGTCGTGGGTTGCCAGAATAACTAATAAACCCTTTTGTTCTGAATATATCAACTCCTTTCTCAGAAAGAAGTCTTCCCATCCAAGTATTCAACTTTTCAGGATCAACATCTCCAAAACGCTCTATTGCAATTGATCCAACTTCATCATCATGTTCATGTTCTGCGACCCAGTTTCTTTCTGTTTTAAAAGGAATTTCAATTACATTATTTTGGGCATCTATTTTTAGCACTTTCATATTGAATTCTTCAGCAGTATGTTGTGTGAACAATCCAACTTTTGACGCTTTTTCAACATCCAAAATAAAAGATTTAGATCCTTTGTTTTGCAATTTAAGACTTACATGCTCATCATAAGGAATAGTATTTCCAGGTTCTAAGTTTTTAGCTTTTTCTGCATAAAGTCGTACAGAGGCTTCTGCACCCTCTTTTAATTCTTCTTCACTAAATCCTTGATTAGCAAAAGCTACTAAGGACATTTCAGGATCAGGCCCTTCCTCAAGTTTTAATTCATATTTTCCAGGCTCGAGCTCATAAACTCCTGACCATTCAAAAGGATATTCAGGTTCTAAGAAAGTTGGTCTGCGCTTTAAAATTTGGTCAAGATCGAATGCACTCAAATTTAAAACTGTATCAACAGGAACCTCTGCTTTCTCCGCTCGAATAATACGAGTCATTCGATTCATATCTCTTAATCTTGATTCAAGGTTATCAAGAGCATCATCTGAGACTAAATCAGTTTTATTTAGAACTAAGACATCTGCAAATGCCACTTGTTCAGAACTCTCATCACTACGTCCAAGTTGTTGATCAATATGAGCTGCATCAACTAATGTAACTATCCCATCAAGTGTGAATTCAGAACTAATTTCTTCATCCATAAAAAATGTTTGTGCAACAGGACCAGGGTCAGCTAATCCAGTCGTTTCAACCAGTACATAGTCAAATTTATCCCTTCTTTTCATTAAATTACCAAGGACTCTAATAAGATCTCCGCGAACAGTACAACAAATGCAACCATTAGACATTTCAAATACTTCTTCATCGGCGTTTATAACCAATCCTTGATCTATTCCAACTTCTCCATATTCATTCTCAATTACAGCTATTCTCTTACCATGCTCTTCACTTAGTATCCTATTAAGTAGAGTTGTTTTACCTGAGCCTAGGAATCCAGTAAGGATTGTAACAGGAACTTTTTCGTTGATACTCATCTATTAATTGATCTAATTAAAATAATGTCCAGCAATTAATATACTAGACATTATTTGATAATGAAAACCGTTATCTATAGAAAAGTTTAATTTTGTAGAGAAATCCAGTTGCCTTCAATGCTTGAGCCTGCTTCCTTATCACATGTTCCACCTAATGAATTAACAATGGTACATGTATTGTGAACTGCAACTGAAACTGTATTCCCTGTCATCATTAATCCATCAACAAATATTTGATTAGAAGCTAAAGGAACTGAACTTTGTCTACTCAAGTTTTTTAATAACTTAGAAGCTGGTATTTGTTCAGGAAATATTGCCTTAACATTTTCTTCATCAAGCATCTTCAACGTTGATTGAATATTGTCAGGTCTTAGACTTGATGAGTCACCAAGAAAATCTAGTAAGCTAATAGTCTCAAATCCAAAAGCATCGCCGTAATATTCCATTGCTTTATGTTTAGATACAATAACTCTGTTTGCTTCTGGAATTGTTGAGACCTGTGCAACAATCCAGCTATCGAGTTCTTCTAATGTTGAATCGACTGAAGCAAAGCTCGCATTGATTGATTTCCTGTCAGATCTATTAAAAACAGAGATATCTTTCTTTAAACTTTTACTTACAACTTCTCCCATCTTTATAATGTTATGAGGATCATGCCAAACATGAGGATCTAATCCTCCGTGATCATGGTGGTGATGTCCCTTACCTTCATCTGGAACTTGTGCAATTGGTTCAACATCGCTATTAGATAAATCTTTAAAGAAGTGTTCTTCGGCTTCAAACTCAAAAGGCATATGTTCAGTGAAGAATGTATATTGGCCATCTTCTTGAATTTCTACATTAAATACTGTACTCTCCTTCCCTTGATCAAAATTAAGAACATAGGCTTTATTACTAGCTACAAGAGTCCCATTATTTTTTTTATTTATTGACTTCTTAGAACCTAATAGTTCTTTAGCAAGTTCTTCAGAAGATTCAATATCATTTGATTCGAGAATCACCATTTTCATAGCTGGATCTGCATATTCCCCTCCTACCTTTGCAAATGACCATTTGTAGGAACCTTTAGAGAGTTGAAATTTGCCTGCCCATTCAAATGAACCTTCTGCATGATCATCATGTCCAGCGTGATCATCATGGTCATCATGTCCATCATGATCATCTACTTTTGCCGCAGAGTGATCATCATGGTCATCATGCCCACCATGATCTGAGTGGTCATCTACATCTATCGCACTTACACCAATTACTACTGTTTGAGGCTTACCCTCCCAATTTTTCATGCTTGGGGTCATCTCTTTCCCTAGAGTAAAAACTTTATCCGCACTGTTAAGTAATTGAGCTTGTCTTGGAGTTATTTTTAAGTCATGTACATCTTGTTTTCTATCAACCAAACAGGTTACTTCATCAGAAGGTAAGGCAATAGATTTTACTAAATCGCAAGTGAGTGGCTCTACAGCTACATATGATTTTTCTTTCGCCAAAACATCTTGACCAACTGTTGATAGTAATACGGTTCCAGCTAATAAAGTGTTTTTGATAACAGAATGATTAGATATCTTATTACTAAAAATTACTTTTTTAAAAATTGACATTCAATAAATTCGTTAAATATTTAAAAATGATAATCGTTTTCATAATTAATGGCAATATTTGGTATCAATTGTTATGAAATAAATATGGATTCCTTAATATTGATAAAATAAAGTTCTAACCGATCTAAATATATACTTTAATGGCTACTTTAATTGCAGATAACTTAACTTATTTTTATTCAAAAAAAAGTAAACCAGCTTTAAACAAAGTATCAGTTGAAATAACACCTGGAACTTTAACTGCTCTTGTTGGACCAAATGGAGCTGGCAAATCAACTCTTTTGAGATTATTGCAAGGACAAAATAATCCTGATATTGGAAATATAACTATTGATGGGCAAAGTTTAGCTAGCAATAGATCCCAGGTTGCACTTATGCCTCAAAGAAGCTCAATGAATTGGAAATTTCCTATTACAGTTGAAAAATTAGTCTCATTAGGTCAGATAAAATACTCAAAATCAAAAAGTACTAACCCTTTCCAAATAAAGGCTCTTCTCGCAAATCCAAAGTCTTGGGTTAACAAATGCTGTGAATTGGAAGCAACAATGCAACGAGTTGGAATTTCAAATCTCGCAAATAGAAGACTTGATTCACTTTCAGGTGGACAACAACAAAGAGCCCTTCTAGCAAAAACATTAATGTCTCCTGCAAGAATTCTTCTGCTAGATGAACCATGTGCTGCATTGGATCCTCCTGCAAAGGATGATTTTCTCAAGATAGTACGTCAACTTGCAGATGCGGGCTTATCTTTGTTTATAAGTAGTCATGATTGGGGCACATCTCTTAATAATTATGATCAGGTAGTTGTTTTAGATAAAACAGTTTTAGCATCGGGAACTCCTAATTCAATAAAAGATAAATTAGATGATCTTAATATTAGTTCCTTAGAAAAAAATAACTCTTGTGATTAAAAATATGTTTAAATTTAACTCTGAGCTTGATAGCAGTTTTGGCATAGTCCGAAATATTCAAGTGTATGAAACAAAAGTTGAAATTTTTTCGGATTTTTCTTAGGACTATGAATATCTTTTACCGGACAACCTTCCATTTTGGAGGTTTCTCCACATTGAACACATGTCAGATGGTGAATATCTCGATCAACAGGTGTGTAAAGGACTTCACCTGTTGGAAGATGTCTAGATCGAATTAATCCATGTTTTATAAGAACTTGAAGATTTCTGTAAACTGTTGTCAAACCCATAGATTTGCCATCGATAATCAATTGCCTATGCAATTCTTGACCACTCAATTCATCATCACATTTTTTAAGTTCTTCAAGAAGTTGCTCTTGTCTTTTGGTAATGTCAGGCTTGGTTACCATCATTTTCAAGATATTTTAATGTCCTGTTTTTTTGATCATAACGAATCATACGATTAATGTCTTTTTTAAACAACTGGTGGTTAATTCCTTTAATAATTACTATTTTTTCTGGAATCTTATGCCCAGCTATGGGAACGGTATTGATTACACATAGACGATTATTACAAGTAAATTTAATTTCTCACTGTGTATTACCAGGTCTTGCCCTCGCTTTAGCTCTAGGTATTCATCCCTCAATTGGAGGAGTTATTAGTGGTCTTGTTGGTTCAATTGTTGCAGAGAGTTTAACTAATAAAAAAAGTGAAAATTATGAAGCGGTAATGAATACAATTCTTGCTGGCATGCTGGGTTTTGGAGTTTTACTAATTCCACTTCTTGGGATAAGAATTGATTTAGAGGCAGTCTTATTTGGGGATTTATTAACCGCAAATCTTAGCGATTTGTTAAGAACAATTATTGCTTTTCTAACATTTATTTTATTAATAACATTCGGATATGAAAAAGTTGTATATGTCGGATTAGATCCAGAGGGCGCCTCAGCTAGTGGAATAAATGTGTCCTTATTAAACTTGGCTCTAAGTTTCACGACTGCATTAGTTATCGTTAGTTCAATGTCAGCTGTTGGAGTAATTTTAGTAATTGCATTACTCTCAACACCTACTTTATTAGGACTTGATAAAGCAAAAAGTCTCAGGATTGCAATGTTGAGATCTTCATTCTTTGGACTTTGTATTTCTCTATTGGGTTTTATTCTTTCAATTGTTTTTAACTTATCTCCTGGTCCTGCTATAAGCGTTATTTGCGTTGCTTCCTTAATAATTCCAAAAATTGGAAATAAATTTTAAAACTTTTTTCAAAGTTTAAATGTCCAATCAGAATTAAGGATCTCTGCTTCTGGGTTGTTTTTTAAAGCC
Organism: Prochlorococcus sp. AG-670-O17; assembly: GCA_003211315.1. Classification (GTDB taxonomy): domain Bacteria; phylum Cyanobacteriota; class Cyanobacteriia; order PCC-6307; family Cyanobiaceae; genus Prochlorococcus_A. Next base: position 19,251 of record QCTC01000022.1, read on the forward strand.
ACTTCAATAGCATCTTTCTTATTGTTTGCTATCACAACTTCATCAAACTCTTTGCCGTCTTTTTTTAAACTTACTTTGAAGCGCATTGAAATATTAAAAAGTCATTTCCATCTTAAATATTATTAGAGATAAAATAAATACTTTATTTTAAAAAATTTTAATTTATTAATTGAATATTATTTAATTTCTTTGAAGCTTTTCTACTACACTTTCTTTCTCAATTTTTGCGACATCTTGAAGTCCGTTAGCATCAAACCAAGGTGCACTTTCCCAATCAAATCCTTCTCCAAAGGTATTATCTGGTGCAGCTACATACCAATGACATGATGTATCTGGAACATCTACTGCACACTTTGACCAATCAGCCTCCCATTGAGGAACTTGAACCCACATAACAGAAGCTAGAAAAATAGAAATAATGAAATTCATAATTTTCTGTTAGCAAAATTTAGAGAGATTCTTTTCACATTCTTTGTTTCTTTTCCTCCAGTAATCTTCTACTATTTGATAGTTATGTTTTGCCTTAAAGTCTTTTAGATTATTATCTTTATTTATAAAAAAGGTGTGTTTTCTTTTCATAAAGTCCTCCAATCATTGAGAGTTTTATAAGACAGATTTATTATTTTGGAAAGTGGATTTATACTCAAATAATTTCTTTTTATACTTAGTTTTTTTTAGTATTCAGAGTCTAAGATTCGCAAAAGAAATAAGGAATTTGTAAATATACGAGAAATTTAATAAAAGAACTAAATTATTATTTGATTTGTTTTAGGAATATTTTTATCAGGATTCTCGCTTTTTTAATTCAAATAAGTTTAAATTATTTAAATCACAAACTCCTCACACAAAATTTTTCTGATAGTACTTGAACAATAGTTTGAGTTCTTTTTGTTTGTAGCATTGTGACAGTTAATATACATGCCCAATAAGTATTTCCTCCCTCTGAAAATCATGTGATATTTGTATTGTGTGTAGGAGAGGTTTTACTAAATCAGTGGAAACAAGGAAACACTTAATTTATTAGAACCAATTTAGACCCCTTAAGGGGTCTTTTTTATTTGCTGCAAAGGTTATATTGAGTTATTAATTTGTTTAAATTCTCAACTCTCTCATTTTTCTCCTTTAAAGGTCTTGAAAAATCAAGTACAGCAGCACAACATAATTGCCAACAGGATTTTTCCTTAAGTTCTAATTTATTGCATATATCCTTTGGAGCCATTGTTAATGTATTTATTTCTGAAATATGTTGAATGGTTTCCCATAATTCTCCTTCTAGAAAGTCAAGTTCAATACTAGATAATAACTCTGTGGCTATATAATCTTTTATTAGTTCAGTTAATTCCACAGTATTTAGATTTATTGAAACTAAATTCTAAATCTTAGAAGTTTTTAGCTCTTCTATAAGAAATAAATTTTACTAAATATTATTCCACCAAATTTTTATTTTTGTTGGTTAGATTAAGAAAACTACACTCAGTTTTAATGAAAATCTTTTTTGTAAGTTTTTTTATAGTCATAGGATTTATATTTCCCTCGGCTTCATTTGCTTCGCACATTGAATTGAGTGAATGTGTTGAAATAGCACACTGTGTGAGAGAAGAATGGGAAGTAGACTCAATCGAACAACCTTTTAAGGAAGTTAAAGAAATTATCGAGAATACCCCAAGATCTGTAATAGTTGAACTTGACGGAGATTATCTTCATGCTGAAGTAACAAGTAAATGGATGAAATACGTTGATGATTTAGAAGTATCTTTTGTTCCTGAATCTAGTAAATTACTTGTTAGGTCTGAGTCTAGAGTCGGAGAAGGTGACTTAGGTGTGAATCAAAAGAGGGTTGATTTATTAAGATCGAAGTTGTTTTAAATTAATTTAGATTTATAGTTTTCCAAAAATATTCATAGACAATAAATTAATATCTTTAATATTAAGTGATTTTAAAATGTAATATTTAACATCTCCTTTAACCCAAGCATTATTATTGACAAGTGTTATTAAAGAATTTAAATGATAATAAATCTAATCTTATTATTTAGTTTTGGATCTATTTTTTTTTGGTTCTACAAGAATATAAAGAGACGAGGTTATCTATGGATAGCTAAGGGATTATTGCAAATTGGAATACTAATATTATTTATTGG
>QCTC01000023.1 GCA_003211315.1 Prochlorococcus sp. AG-670-O17
ATTTGATCAAGCGTATTTATATAGTTTAATTCATGGCTAAACCTCTAATATTAAGAATTAATGAGGAAGATTCAATTTTTCAAATTAAAAAAATTGAAAGAAAAAAACTTTATGGTTATAGAAAAAGGTTAGCGGTTGATGAAAATAATGAGGAATGCAAAAGAGCTTCTCTTACAGAGGATGGGCAAGTATTAATAAAGTCGGGAATGACTTCTCAGGGATGGTTCATTGATGGGGGGGGGACAAATCGAATCTAATGAGATAGGAGCTGTTGATGAAAACAATAATGAATTAGATTTAATACCTTCTACCTTAGGTATCAATCAGAACTTAGAGGGTCCTGTAAATCCCAAAGATCTACTCGATATATCAGTGACAACATCATATTCAATAATACCTGATCAAATATCCGAGGATTTGAAAATTTCGCTGGAAAAAGGTGAAATATGGAAATTCAATTTTAATTTGAGAGCTGATTATAGAATGGAAACTTCCTTCATTTTAAAAAACGATAATGGATATTTTGCAATAGTAGGTATTCCCAATCAAGTTATTATGTTATCTCCAAGTGAACTCCCCCCTGAAGATGAAGATGAAGATGAAGACGATGAATTAGACTTCGAAATGTTTTAAATATGAGAAAAATTCATATATCAGATTCAAATTCAAAAAACACTTTTGTTCACTTCTCTCCAATAAAAGCTCCTTCAAATCCTGTAAGAGCTTTTGGAAAACAAAAGGTCTATTCAAAAAGATTAATCCTTTCTGGAGAAAAGAGTGATTATGAAAATCTACTTACAAAATATGAAAAAAAACTTCCAGAAATCTTGCTAAATGAAGACCCGGAATTGGATTTAAAATTAATTGGAAGACCTATTGAAAAAACAAATACAGTTTTCATAAATAAAAAAAATGAGATATTGAGAGTAGCTCCGAATTGGATAGAATTAATATTCGATCAAGATGGTAATGAAAAAGAGAGAAGGGTCCCAGAAGACAGATTATCAAATATCACTGATGACCTTCCAATTAGATTCACAAAGATGAAATTAAAAAGAAAAGATGCTGTAAGAAAATTTGTTTTTAGTAGAACTCTTCAACTTTGGCATTCCGACGGTTTAACTTTTGAATTCCTCTTTAATATTGCCAAGGAATTAGATGATAATGATGAGATGATGCTCGTGGGGAGTGGAGAGAAAGGAAGAGGCCCATTGATTTTTCAAAATAACGGATTACCTTGGAGAGCGTTTCTTGAGGGACGAGTAAAAGATAATTCATATGCTTTATTAATGAGATTATCAAACTTAGAACTTAAATCATTAAATTCATGACTGGAAAAATAAATTTCGAATCAATAGCAAAAAATTATAAAGGTGCTGTTGCATCAAAATATCGCCCATTAAAACCTGAAGAAATCAACTCCTTACCTCAAGGCAATAATCTTGTGAGTACAAAGATTGATGGGGAATTATGGTTGGCTCATATATGTAAAGATGAAGTTATATTATTCGCCAAAGGTGGGCGATTTATTAAAGAGGGTAAAATAATAGAATCATTAAAAAATTGTTTACCTAAAAATATTGAGAGTTTGACTTTAGCAGGAGAATTATATGTTAAAAAGGAGAATAGAGAGAGAGTAGGAGATGTTGCAAAAGCAATTTCAGCAAAAGATTTCGATATTTTATCTTTTGCTATTTTTGATTTAGTGAAGATTGAGGGGAAAACACTCCCTTTAAACTATGAAAAAAAGTTTGAGGAGCTTCAATCAATTTTTAATCAGCCAAAAAATAATATAAAAGTTATTGAAACAGTAGAACTAAATGATAAAAAATCTATTAAAGAATTTTATGAAAAACATGTGAATCAAAAAAATTCTGAAGGAATTATTGTTAGAACCAGTACAGAAATAACTTATAAAGTTAAGCCATCAATAACTATAGATGCTTTAGTAATTGGATTTACAAATAAGGTTAATGAATTTGAAAAAGTTAGATCGGTTTTGCTTGGTTTAAAAAGAAAAGATGATAGCATTCAATTACTTGGAGCATGCGGTAACTTTTTAGGTGACTTAAGAGATCAACTATATAAAAAGTTAGTAAGTATAGAAACTGAAAGTAAATTTCGTCATTCAAGCAGTGATGGAAATCTTTATCGTTTTGTAAAACCAGAATTAGTTTTAGAGATAAAGTGTACTGAAATTCAAAGAGAAGATAGTAGTTCTAATATCATTCGAAGAATGGTTCTAGAGTTTAAAGAAAATATTTGGCAGCCGATTGCTCTAACAGAATGTGTTAGCTTAATCCACCCTGTCATAATTAGGGAAAGAGGTGACAAATTAACAGACAATATAGATGTAAGAATTTCTCAATTAGAATCTTTCATGGATTCAAGTCAGATGGATGAAAAAGTTAAGCCAATTAAATTACCAGAAAGTAAGATAGTAGAAAGAAAGGTTTGGACTAAGGATGGTAAAAACGGAATTTCCATCAGAAAAATAATTATTTTACAAACCTTTAAATCGGAAATTTGGGATGGCTGGGCTGAGTGGATTATTTTTTATTCGGACTTTAGTGCGGGAAGAAAGTCTCCTTTGGATAGAAAGTTAAAAACAGCAAGGTCTAAAGAAGAAGCGATGGAAATATCAGAAAATTTAATAGAGGCAAATATCAAAAAAGGCTGGGAATTACAAAAATGACTAGGATCTTCACTCCTACACAATTATCGTTATTTAGTATTAGTAGATTAGCTGCTTGGTGGGAAGAATTAGAAAAAAATGGGATGTTCAATTTAGATTTTCCTGAACCAACTGAATTAGAAAATAGATTAAGAGAAGAAGGAGAAAATCATGAAAAAATACTATTAAGTAAATTTAAAGAAGAAGGAAAATCAATTGTTGATGTAGATAAAATTTCTACAAATAAAAAAGAAAAATATCTTAAAACTATTGAATCTATGCAAAAGGGTAAAGATATAATTTATCAAGGTGCTTTACAGAATGAATCTATAAAAGGTAACGCAGATTTCCTTTACAAAATAAATGAGGAATCTAATCTTGGTAATTGGTCTTACGAACCAATTGAATGTAAATTATCATCAAAAACAAAAACCACTTTTTTAATTCAATCTTGTTGTTACTGTGATTTATTAGAGAATATATTAGGTAAAAAACCAAACCTATTTTACCTTTATTTAGGAGGAGGCTCCGAATTAAAGGATCATATTTATAAATTTTCTGATTTTGAGTTTTGGTATTATCAGTTGAAAAAACAATACTTACAATTTATTAATGATTTCAATCCAAATAAAAAACCTGATTTAATTCCTGGTAATCATGGAAAATGGACTACTTTTATTGAAAATGAACTTAGAAAAAGAAGAGATCTAACTCTAGTGGCAGGGATGACTCAATATCAAAGAAATAGATTACATGAACAAAATATAATTAATATTGATGAATATGCAAAAGCTGACTTATCAAAAATTTTAAAGAATGATCAAGATCCTTTAAAAAATTTGCAAAAACAAGCCCAAGCTCAAGTTCATCCAAAAAATGATGATGGTTCCCCCTTTTATGAATGGCGTAATATAAAAAAAAATGAAAAAATAAAATCGTTGCCTCTCCCTAATGATGGCGATGTTTGGTTTGATATGGAAAGTTGCAATAATGCTGTAACTGGAGACAAGTTAGAATATTTATTTGGAGTATCTTATAAAGATAATAATGATGAATTAAGCTTTAAATCATGGTGGGCGCATAACAGAAAAGAAGAAGAGAAAGCATTTAAAGATTGGATCAAATGGATAGAGCACAGAAAATCAATTGAAAAATATAAAGACATGCAAATTTATCATTATGGGCACTATGAGAAAGCAGCAATGCGACAATTACAAGAGAAATACGGAGGCGCTGATGAAATAACTGAATGGCTAAGATCTGGTCTTCTTGTAGATCTTTTGCCAATAGTAAAATCCTCTATGTATTTAGGTGAAGAGGGATATTCTATTAAAAATGTAGAAAAAATTTATCCTAAAGAATATACACAAAAATACAAATTCAAAAGAGAAGCAGATGTATCTAATGCAGTTGAATCAATAATAGAGTATGAACTTTGGCAGGAGTCAGGGGAAAAAATAAAAATTGATGGAAAGTTGAATCCAAAATTAAAAAAAATAGAAGAATATAACGAAATTGATTGCATATCAACTTTTATTTTGCACAAATTTATTCTTGATTCCAAATCTAAAAATCCCAAGATAAGAGTTAATATAATCGAAAAATATATTGAAGAAGAATCAGAAAAAAAGAAAGATGAACTTTCGGCAATAAGCAATAAATTTTTAGAAAAAATCAATATTAAAAATGAATCTGACCTTCTTGATAAGGATCTTGAAGAACCTACAATTATGGGGATTAAAATCAGATCTCAAATGGTTCTTTCAAATTTACTTAAATTTCATAAAAAAGAATCAAATACTTTATGGTGGGCATATTTTGATAGAAGAGACGTTAATGATAGTGTTGAATTAGAAAATGATCCTGAGGCAATATATAATGCAAATTTTAAGAAGTCTGAGTTTTCTTTAAACAAAAAACAACAAAAAACAAATACCAAATTATATGAATATCAATTTGATCCAATAGAAGATTCTAAATTAGAAACTGAATTTAAGAAACGACAAAAACTTAAAATTGAGATCTTTGAAACTAATATCGCATTAGAAGTATCAGATATAAAAATCAAAAGTGGGAAAATTATTTTTAAGTGTTCACATTCAAAATATGAAAAATATATTTTTAATAGAGACAAAAATAAGCATAAGGGAATTAGTAAAAAATTCACAAAGGAAGAAATAGATCATAGTGTTTTCCCAAAAAATTGTTCCTTCATTAGATACCCTGAAGATCTAAGTACCTCCCTTAGAAATAATCTCCAAAAACAAGCAGAACAGTGGATTGATAATCCAAATTTAATTCCACTATCATTAAAAAATATTTTAGATAAAGAGCCAAATCAAAAAATAATCAATTTAAACCAATTAATTGAAAAGGATACAAAAAATATAAGTATTCATATTGCTGAATTTATAAATTCACAGAAAAGTACTGTACTTGCTATTCAAGGTCCTCCTGGTACGGGTAAAACAACTGTTACTGCAAATTGTATTTATAAAATGGCCTCTTATGGATTAAAAATCGCTATAAGTTCAAATAGCCATTCAGTGATAAACAATTTACTTATTAAGGTAAAAGAAAGTTGCGATTCTAATAATTTTGAAACTAATGTTCTCAAGATTGAAAACAGATCAGAGCCAGACAAAGATCTTAAAAAAAAATCAATATCTACAATCCCTACAAAAAAAATATCAGAATACATTACAGATTTGAGTGTAGTAGGAGGAACAGTATGGGGATTATGTGGCGAAGAATTATCCAATAAATTTGATGTTCTTGTAATTGAAGAAGCTGGACAAATGTCATTAGCAAATTTAATGGTTATCGCAAGATGTTCTAAATCAATTCTTCTTGTAGGAGATCAACAACAACTTTCACAACCTCTACAAGCTAAACATTCATGGGGGGCCGATTTATCTAGTCTAGAATACTGGTTGAGCAAACAAAAAGTTGTTCCTAATGACCAAGGTGTATTCCTAACAAAAAGCTGGCGAATGCATCCTAATATCACTTCTATTGTCTCTAAACTTTTCTATGAGGGGAAGTTGAATGGTTTCGAAAGAAATAGAGAAAATAATATATTTTGGGCAAAGGATTTCATATCATCCAATGGTAATCCAATTCCAATAAATGGGGTTCACTTTGAGGTAGTTTCACATTCAGGAAATAGTCAAGAATCGCAAATTGAAATTAAAAAAATTCAAGAAATTATTGAATATCTAAGTAATAGTGAATTTCAATATCTATCTGACGGAAAAATGAAAAAAGGGAAAATAACAAAAAAAGAGATAATAGTTATTGCACCATACAATAAACAAGTACAAAAACTACAAGACTGTTTAGGTGATAAAGCCAACATTAGTACTGTTGATAAATTCCAAGGTAGAGAAGCCGCTGTGGCAATATATTCCTTAACTTCTAGTTCAAGTAATGACGCCCCTAGAGGACTTAACTTTCTGCTTGAATCAAATAGACTTAATGTAGCTATAAGTAGAGCAAAGTGTTTATCTATAATAGTTGGTTCTAAAAATCTTTTATCAAGTTCAGTAAATTCTATTAATGATGCTCAGTTAATAAATAATATTTGTTTGATAAATTCGCAAGTTTTGTAATGATGACCCAAAATCAAAATTTTCAAGTATTAGAACTTAGAAACTTAAATAATGATAATCTAGCCTCCTTTCCAAATTGCGAATTTACCCTAGTGAATAAGGGGACTTCAGATTGTGTATCTCCAGAAAAACCTGAAAACTTGATTATTAGTATTTCACGATCTATTAAACAACCTAAAGATGATTTTAATATTGAAGGTTCAAAAATAAAGTTTGAACAAGAAATTTTTGCAAATCCAGAATTCATATTTTTAAAGCAAGAAGTAGGCGATGATGAAGAAGTTTATTTTGACTTAGAACCGGATCCATCTTGCTTAATAGAAAGCATAAGAAATATTGGTTATACTCTTGAGACTGCAATAGCAGATATTATTGATAATTCCATTTCTGCATTAGCAAATAATATTTATATAAATATAAAATTTAACGATAAAAATAATGGTTTTTTTATAGAAATAATCGATGATGGTATTGGAATGAATAAACAGCAATGCGTAATGGCAATGAGAGTTGGATCTAAAAATCCAATTAATTCAAGAGATATAAATGATCTTGGCAGATTTGGTCTTGGATTAAAAACAGCATCATTTTCTCAATGTAGAAGACTTACTGTAGAAACTTATTCAAAAGAATATAATCAAAAAAATTCCTTGACTTGGGATTTAGATAAATTAAGAGAATGCGGCAAGTGGAAAATCAAAAAAAACGATTCTCCAAAAATTGATATTGGAACTAAGATTATTTGGGAAAAATTAGATAAATTTGGAATAGAGTTAGAAAATATACAAGATGATCAAAAAAAAATTAAAAAAATTCAATTAAAGATTGGGGAAACTGCTACAAAAATAGAAAAACACATTAGTCTTATATTTCATAGATTTATAGACGCTAAAAATATTGATAAAAATATAAGGAGAATTCATATATTTTTGAATGAAAGAAAAATTAAACCTTTTAATCCTTTCAATGAATCCAACAATGCAACTTTTATTTCACCAATAACCGAAATTCCTTCTACATCAATGAAAATCAATTATTTCATTCTGCCGCATAAAGACAAATGTAAAGAGAGAGAATATGAAGAATATGCAGGTGAAGATGGTTATCTAGAAAGTCAAGGATTTTACGTTTATAGGAATTATAGATTAATCACTTGGGGAACTTGGTTTAAAATTATGGAAAAGCTTAATGCATATAGATTGTGTAGGGTAAGAATTGACATAGGTAACGATATGGATTTCAGATGGAAAATTGATGTAAAAAAAAGTAATGCTAATCCTCCAAAAGCCATTCGAGATTTTCTGGAAGAATATGTTCGGAAAGTTCAAATCAAAGGTCAGAAATTAACTGATGGAAAGATTGCAAAGTTTTCGAGTGATGATAATTTAAAAATTTGGGTTTCAGATAAAATAAAGAGAACAAAGATAACAGAATTCAAAATTAATAGGAAAAATCCTTTAATTAAAAAAATTATCAAAAATATTGACTCAGGTCTTGAAATTATTAAAGAGATAGAGGCATCGGTTCCTTATGATTTAATTAACCTTCATGTCAATGATACAAAACAAAAGTTTCAATCAACATATAATCCTAAAAGACAAGAATTTATTGATAGATGTATATTCTTAACATCCGAATTAAGAGAAGATAATATTGATGATGATACAATTAAGAAAATGTGCCTCGGATTAGCGGAAAGTAACGGTATGGATATATCGTCGGAAGATATAAATCTAATTTTAAAATGAGTAATAACCTTAACAATATTATTACGTTCATGCAAATGTATGCTAAAAACTTTGCTGCAAATAATCCAACATGGGATCATCCACTTTTGCTAAAAAAGGTTAGAGAAAGATCATTAATGGCAGCCGAAGATTTTAATCATAAACTGTCCGAAGAAGATATCTTAATAATTGAGAAAAAATCATTAAGAGGTCTTGATGGAAAGATGGAAAACGCAACTTTCTTCGAGGATAATAAAGAACATCATGAAGACTGGTTAGCCAATAAAAAGAGGAATACTAAGATAGATTTTCTTCACTGGAGTGCATATAGATCGCATCTTGCGGCAAAACCTAACTGGACAGAAGGTGAAAATGGCACATTAACCAAGCTTGATTTAAATACAGAAAGAATATTATCCAAACTAGCTGATCCGGATGGACCTTCACTAGTTAGAAAAGGTATGGTAGTAGGTAATGTCCAATCAGGGAAAACTGCTAACTACATTGGACTTATATCTAAAGCTGCAGATGCAGGTTATAAAGTCATAATAGTTCTTGCGGGAATGTTAGATGCTCTTAGAATTCAGACTCAAATAAGAATAGAAGAAGGTTTTATTGGTAAAAACGCATGTACGGGAGAACTAGTAGGAGTAGGTGAAACTGAAGATTTAGAATTGTCAATTAAACTCCCATTTACAACACGAGAAAGTGATTTCAATACTCAAACAAAAAAGGCTTTCGGGGCCTATAATTTCACAACTTTTCAGAATACCTGCATTTTTGTTATTAAAAAGAATACAACTATTTTAAGAAACTTAAATAAATGGTTGTCTACCGAATTAAAAAATAATTCTCTTCCAAGGGCCGATGGATCCCTTTTACTTATAGATGATGAAGCAGATAATGCATCAATAAACACAAAAGCTGATAGGCCTTATCTTAATAAAAAAGTTAAATATAAGGAATACGATCCTAATGAATATGATCCTTCAAAGATTAATGGCCAAATAAGAAAACTAATTCAAAAGTTCAAAATTTGTACTTATGTTGGATATACAGCTACTCCATTTGCAAATATCTTCATAAGCCCTTTAGATAAAAAAAGTATGTATAGCGGAGATTTATTTCCTAAACATTTTATACAATACATAAAGCCCCCAAGCATATATTTCGGGCCTTCAAAAATATTTTTACAGAATAAATTTCCCAAACTTTTTAAATACATACCTCTAGATGAGATAAATGGAATAGATGAATATTGTATTCCTAAAGGTCATAAAAAAACTTTCAGATTAGAAGGGCTTCCAAAATCCTTAAAGAATGCTATTAATGGTTTTTTAATTTCCACTTCTATAAGAATTATTAGAGAAGGAGGAGGGGATTTTCACTCTTCCATGTTAGTAAATCCATCTACTTTTACTAATGTGCAAATTTCAGTTAAAAGTAAGATCCAAGACTACATTGATCTTCTTAAGTCGCAATTATATAATGTTTCTAATTCATGGCTACTTTCTGAAATAAAGGAAACTTGGAATAATGATTTTGAAGATTTACATGACTTATATAATTGGGAATCGATTGTAAATATAATTAAAGAATTAATTGTAGATATTGAGGTTGTAGTTGTTAATAATTCCAAAAAATCAGAAAATTTAGATTATGAAAAAACGAAAAGAAAAATCATAGTAGTGGGTGGGTTTTCACTTTCGAGAGGGTTAACACTAGAAGGTTTAATAACTTCTTATTATCTCAGATATTCAAAGATGTACGATAGTATGTTGCAAATGGGCAGGTGGTTTGGATACAGGATAGATTATGAAGATATTTGTAGACTATATTTATCAAAAGAATCCCTTGAGGATTTTAAAGTAATTTCAAATGCACTAGAAGAACTTTCAATAAAGTTTGAAGAAATGCAAGCCATAAATGCCACACCCGAGCAATTTGGATTACAAGTTAGAGCTGATGCTACTAATAAAAGATTAGCAATCACTGCTAGGAATAAGATGGGATCTGCTCAGAAAACAAAAACATCTTATACTTATAGTGGAAGGCTTGTACAGAATTATTGTTTTGATAGAAATAAAGTATCAGAGAATCTAAAGGCAGTAGATTTTTTTCATAGAAAGCTAAAAAGTAAATACTCTTCATGCCAATTAAACAAAGATAAATATTATGTTTTTAGAAATATAGATGGGAGTCTAGTATTTGATTTATTAAAAGATTATCAAATAAGTGAATTAAATTGCACAATAACAAAAGATACATTATTAAAGTATTTTAAAGAAAGAGAAAAACATGAACTTAAAAATTGGCATGTTATTTTCGATTCTAATTTAAATTCAAGAAATGGTATTCACAATTCTTTTGGAGTTCAAATATCTAGAGTTGGTAGGCAAGTAACAACTAAAAAGGGTGAAGATGATGCAATCAATTTAAAGAAAACAATATTTTTATCAAAACCTTCGAATCGTGCTATCTGTTCACCTGGTATCACAGAAGAGGTATTTACTGCTGAAGAAAAAGCTTTCGAAAGAGATCCTTCTCTAAGTAAAAAGATGCTTGGCCTAATTTTGGCCAATAAATATAAAACGCCTGTTTTAATAATTGCATTTTGTAAGCCAACTTTTAATTCTAATGAAACCCATGAAAATCCAGAATCAATAAAAAAAGAGATTGAATCAATGTCAACAATTGCAAGTATTAATTTTCTTTTCCCTGTTTCAGATATCCAGGAAGATTTAATCGAAGTATATGAGAATGCAGATATAACTGATTTATATGGAAATAACGCTTCATATGTGGAGGATGGAGATGATTAAAAGTTGGAAAGATTTAAAGAAAGATTTTACTAGTAAAGGTACGTTCTCTTTCTCACTAATATCTGAAACATGGGATGTCTCAAGAATTGTTGATCATGAACAAAGAATAGGTTTGAGAGTTGGATGTTATTCCATATCAAGAGAACATAAAATTTTTAAAAAAAAATTACCTAAATTATCACAAATTCAAATCTCATGGAGCTTTGGTAAGACAACTGCTTTAGTAATTCTTTTACAAGATAAATCTTTTGAAGAACAATTTATTAAATTCATAGAAATCATTACTGAAAAAGTATATGAAATTAAGGAACCACCGGTGCAACCTCCAAATTTAGATGATGAGGAGTTCTTACTAAGAACGATTATTAATGAATGTTTTAAATGGTCTTTATTTTTAATGACTGATAAAGAGAGAAAATTAAAACTTCATAATCAAAAAGGATTAATTGCTGAACTAATTTTCTTAAAAGAGTTGTTTAAAAAACTAGAATTATCTACAGCAATAAATTGTTGGACTGGACCAGATAAACTTACTAAAGATTTTATTTTAAATAATATTGGTTTTGAAATAAAATCTATACAAACTGGCAATAGGAACAAGGTTACAATCTCAAGCTATGATCAACTTGATCTTGTGGGATTAAATAAATTATTCTTAGTCACATATCTTCTTAGTTCTGGCACTAAAAATAATGAATTCAGTTTTTCATTAACCGATCGAGTAAACGAGATAAGAGAAGCATTAAGTTATGATCAAGATAGTAAATTTAATTTTGAACAAAAATTAACTCTTGCTGGATATTCTGATCTGGATGATTATTCTGATTGCATTTTTATAAAATCAAAAAACCCCTCATTTTATGTAGTAAAAAATGATTTCCCATCAATTACAACAGATAACATAGATACAAAATCAATAATAAGGGTTAATTATGATTTAGATATTTCAACTTTAGAGAGATTTAAAGTAGATGAATTTGCGGTAATAAAAAATATTAAAAATTCTGAAAATATATTCGATTCGAAAGAAGATCCCTTAAAAGAAAAAATCTATAAAGGCGAAACAAAATTTGTTGAATTCAAGCAAAGCTTAAGTTTGGATATTAAAAAAATTGACAATATTAACTATTCACCTAAGAAAGAAAACTATTTAGAAGATGTCTGCATAAAAAATATTGCTGGTTTTATGAATGCAGAAGGTGGAGAATTATTCATTGGAATAAAGGACGAACCCATAGAAATTTTTGGTATAGAAAAAGAATTGGAAATACTTTATAAATCTTCAACTGACAAAATATTGTTGCACATCAAAAATCTAATTAAATCTAATATTGGTTTGCAATTTATTCATTTAATTGATATCGAAATTATAGAAATAGAAGATAAAAAAATCATTCGTATTTTATGTAATAAATCAAGTGATCCGGTTTTAATAAAAGATATTCATTTCTATTTAAGATGTGGTCCCTCAACTGAAAAATTAGAAGGTAAAGAGTTGTTGGAATATACTAATAAAAGATTTAAATAAGACATGAGTGATTTTTATAAAGATTTTAAAGAAAATATTGATAGAGAATCTTTAAGTAGAGGTACCTCACAAAGAGAGGTTTTCTTTACTCAAGTTACGGATTTATTGAAAGAAGAGGGATTATGTATTGATGCAATTAATTGTCATTTTGAAAGACCCACTAGTGGGGCAAAAATGGGAATTCAAATTGATGGTTATGGTGGAAATCCTAGTGAAGCTCAAAATCTCTTAACTATATTTGTAGTCGACTATTCATTTAGCGAGGAAATTGAAATTATTAATAAAGACGAATTAATAAGATCTTTAAAAAAAGGTGCTAATTTTATCAACCAAATAGAATCATCTTTATTCATAAATTCATTAGAGGAAACATCTGAGGAATTTCAAATTTTTAATAGGCTTAATAAACAGTTAGATTCAATTAATAGTTATGAAATAATTTTTATAACAAATAAATCTGAAAGAACAAGAATAAAAGAACACGATATAAAGGCTAGAAACGAAAATTGCAGAATATTAGTAATTGATATCAATCAAATTGAAAAGCTAAAGAATGGACAAAATATTCAAGAGGATATAATTATTGATTTAGAAAAAGAGAAAATGTCAATTCCTGCATTAACTGCAGATTTTGATAGTAAAGATTATAGATCATATTTAACAGTTTTAAGTGGTGAATTTCTAGCAAAAATTTATGAGGAATATGGTCATAGATTACTTGAAAAAAATGTTAGGGTTTTTCTTGGAACCTCAAGAAAAATAAATGCGGGAATACAAAAAACAATACTTAATGAATCTGAAATGTTCTTTGCCTACAATAATGGAATAACGGCTACAGCAGAAGATGTAATCATTAAAGATACAAAGTTTGGTAGAGCTATAACCAGCATAAAAAATTTACAAATAGTAAATGGAGGACAAACTACCTCTTCGATTTATTACGCTCATAGAAAAAATATTGATGTTTCCAAAGTTAAGGTTCAAATGAAGTTATCAGTTATAAATAATGATGAAAAAATTGAGGAAATAACTGCTGAAATTTCACGTTGTGCCAATACTCAGAATAAAGTTGACAGTGCAGATTTTTCATCGAACCATAAGTTTCATACCACCATACAAAGGATTTCAAGATTAAGATCATATAAACCTCAGGGTCAATCCTTTACAAATACAAAATGGTTTTATGAAAGGACAAGAGGATCTTATAACGATACTAGAATTAAACTTAGTGATAGGCAAGAAAGAAAAAGTTTTGACAGCGAGTTTCCAAAAAAACAAATGTTTGTAAAAACCGATCTCGCCACATATGTACATTCCTGGGATCAAAAACCTTTTATTGTAAGTCTTGGACCTCAAAAGAATTTTCTTATTTTCAATGATCAAATAAAAAAAGAATTTCAAGAAAGTCCTAACCAATTTGATGATTATTATTTTGATTTGATTATTGGCAAAAAGATTCTTTATGATGGAATTTATTCAGTAGCAAATAAAAAAAACAATATCAATTCTTCCTATCGTCAAGTTGTTACTTATACCATGGCAAAATTATCTTATGATTTACCTAAAGGTTATGAATTAAATTTTCAAAAAATAACTGAAGCGCAATCACTTGATGAGATTTTTAAATTTGAATTACTTAATAATGTACTACTCGTTTATGAGATAATCAAAGATCCAATAATATCTGTTAGTGGTATTGAAACTGAATATACAAAAAAAGTCCCTAATGAGAAAATACCTAAAGATGAGTGGAAGAATTATTGCTGGGAAAGAGTTAAAGAATTAAATTGTTCCTGGGAATATATGAAAAATAATTATTTAATATCAAAAAATGATCAGATAAATTTAAATGCAAAAAAACAAGCTCGACAAGACAAGAAAGTAGACGATTATTCAGAAAAGGTCACAAAAATAAATCAGGTAAAGCCAAAAGGATGGCAAGAACTTCTGGATTTTTCTGAGAATTTGTCTCTCCTTAACACAGATATCAATTTATTAAAAAAATGTAGAGGAATACCAAAGAGATTTTGGCCAGCTAATAAAAAGCAAATGGATACTATATTTTTTATTTTTGAGTTAGCCTCAAAAGAAGGATTTTCTTCTGATAATTTTCCAAAAGATTTCTAGATTTATCTGAAAAATTAAAAATTAAATTATTATTAATTTGAGAATGCTTTTAAAGGATAAAAACCATTCTTAATGTGAGTGTTTATTATGGAACGCAAACAAAATTTGCTATTTAAAAAAAAATAAAGTAACTTAGTCAAAATTTTAAAATCATGAAGGCTTTACTTAAACTAATAAGTACTAATGAGGATGCTAATAAATTATTAAAAATATGTAAAAAAAATAGCAACAAGATATTGCATAAAAAACATGGACAAGAATTAAACAAAAGTATTATCAGTGCAGGAGGTTTCTCAATAAATTTTGGAGGTTACGGTAGTTTTTCAAATTTAGGTTTAGGAGATAATTTCCATACAAAATGGGAACTAGAGGCATCCGGTAAAAAACAATTCAGTAAAGTAATGGTTAGTTTAGATAAGTCTATTGATAAAGAATTAGTAAATAAAATATCAACTTTCATTGAGAAAAATGATGGGGAAATTGTTTCTCAAGAAAAATGCAACTTACTAGTAAAAAATGAAAAAAGAAAAACTTTACCAAAAAAACCTAGGTGGGAAAGAGATACAGCGCCTCTTGATAATGATTTAGAAATTAATGAATTTATAGACGTATCAATTGAAGAACTTCTAACAAAATTCCCTTCTATAAATCCAAAACCTAAAAAGACTATTAAGTTATCAAATGAGACAAAACAAAATATTAAAAATTTGCAAAAGCGTGATTTAGATGTAATAGAAAAAACGATACAAAATATCAGTTCTGATCAACAAGAAATTGAAGCTATTCTTAGTGGAGTAGACGTTAATAAAGAAGGTGAGATCGAAAGAGGTACTTATTTTAAGGGTACAAAGCCTTCACTTTCATATTCTGATTTAGGTCTTCTAAATCTACTTTCTATTTCAGAGGTAAATTCAAAGGGTTGTGAAATAAGAAATTCTATTAAGAAAATGGATTTAACTGTTCAAGAAATTCCAATACTTAAGGGATTTGATGCTTTAGAACATCTAACAATATCAATAATAAATAAAAATGAATTGAACATAAAAGATCTCAGTTCATTCAGTGAGTTTAAAAGTCTAAAAAGCTTGACTATTCAACTTGATAAGTCAGTTTCGGAAGATATTAGACCTACTTGGAGTGACAAAAAGGTAGTCATATCATCCATAGATGGTTTAAAAGCACCAAAATTAGAATATTTAACAATTATGAATTTAGGATTAAGTGACGTTAAATTCTTAAACAATTGCAAAGAGTTATTGCAACTTAGTTTAGATGAAAATGAAGAACTCGAAGATATTAATTCATTAACAAATTGTTCCAAATTAAAAATATTAAATTTAAATAAAACATCAGTTAAAACTTTAGAACCATTGAGAGATTTATCCTTATTAGAAATAATATCAATATCTGATTGTGATTCATTAAATAATTTAAAAGGTCTTGAAAACTTAAAGATTAAAATATCAGATAATAATATAAATAATGAAAATAGAGATTTTGATGAATCCACTTTATCAAGACTGGAGTCTTTAGTATCTATTGAACATCTCCCAAAATTAAATTCTGAAAAACTTCTTATAAGAGAAGTAAATCTTTCTAATTTAAAAGGGATTGAATCATCTAATCACCTTGAGGAATTAATCATTCAAAATTCAAGCAAATTGAAGTTTTTAGGTTCATTATCAGAATTAAAAAATTTGAAAAAAATTGAACTAAGTACTTGCCCTGAAATTAAAGATTACAGTGTCTTATCTGAATTAGATTCGTTAGAAACCTGTTTATTGGGAGATAGATATTCTGTTTTTTCTTCTGATGAAGGCGAATATAAAGAGGAAATTCTTCCTAAGAGATGGCCTGAAACTCTAAAATATTTAAGGTTATCGACTTCAGCCACTCGAATTGGCGACCTTCCAAAAAATTTGCAAAATATTGAATTATTTAATTGTGTCAAACTTAAAAGTTTAGAAGAATTAAAACTTTGTTCAATTCTTAACGAATCTTATGAAGGTTCTGGCTTTTATGGTATCGAAGGACAAATTGATTTAAGTTCATGTCCCTCCCTAATCAATCTTGAAGGTCTAGAAAATAAGTCACATATTAATAAAATAATAATTTCGCCTTTCGTAACTAATTTAGATGCTATTTCTGAAAAAGAAGACCTCGAAATCACTATAAAATTTGAAAAAATTGATGGTTTTGATGAATTAACCAAAATTTCAGATGAACTATCTATGGCGTTATCGAAATTAAAAAACTTCAAAATGATTATAGAGAAGGGTTGGGATGCTAAACAAG
The DNA here is from genome assembly GCA_003211315.1 of Prochlorococcus sp. AG-670-O17. Lineage (GTDB taxonomy): Bacteria > Cyanobacteriota > Cyanobacteriia > PCC-6307 > Cyanobiaceae > Prochlorococcus_A. Next base: position 16,785 of record QCTC01000023.1, read on the forward strand.
TTGAGGATATTTCAAATATCTCATCTTTAAAAAATATTGAATCATTAGATTTAGATAGGCTTTATATTGAAGATTTGAGTTTCATTAGTACAATGGAAAATTTAAAATACATAAGACTGCAAGCTAATGATTTAACAAGAGATTTAAAAAGAAGAGTATTTGATACTGAGGGTCAAATTGCAAAACTAAAGATGAAATTGTTATCTTCTTAAAATAATAATTTTAAATTAATCTGCAAACATTACCAAAAGGTACATAATCCGATGTAATTCCTCCAGGAGTTATAACCCATAAAGTTTCAAATTTTGATTTTTCCGGAAATTGTCCATATCCATCTGTTAGATAAATGCATATCGGAAGATTATTAACTTCTTGATCTTCTACTGCCTTAAAAAAAGGTGAAAAATCAGTACCTCCTCCCCCTTCAGGTATTGGTAATTCATCATGAAGATCAATATCATAAGGGCCAAAACATTTGCTGTCAGCATAAAACAATTTGCACTTTATTAATGGATAAGAGGATAAAATTCCTTTTAATTCACTGATAAATTTTGATAATACTTCCTGGGAAATTGAACCGCTTGTATCAATACAACAATAAACTTCCAAAGTATCAATTGATAATTCTTCTAAGTACAATTCTCTGTATAAAAATCTTCTATCAAATCCTGAGAAATCGGAGGGAGTTTTTACTAAATATCTCCATAGAATGGTTTTCCAATCTAATTGAGGATTAACTATTTGATCTAAATTTCTTTTTAATTTATTTGAAATATTACCTTGATTCTTTGATGATGTCATTGCTATCGAATTACTAATTGCTCTTTTCCAATAAGTTTCAACATCTATATCATGCAAAATTTTATTTTCATCTTTTTCTTTTAAGTTATCTCGATCTTGAACCCCTTTTATTAAATCAATCATCTCTAATTTTGGAAATTCAGTTCTACTTTGAATGATTTCATAAATTTCCTCAACACTTAAATCTTCCAAATTTAAATCTCTTATGGCACCTTTAGGGAGGTTAAAATCTTTTAATTCTGCAATCATTCCATTAACAACAATATCTGCTGCAATATTAAAAATTAATGAATCTCTGTTTTTTTTTCTAGAAGGATGCAGAAGAGCGATGTGAAGAAGCTCATGAAGAAAAATAGCATCTCTTTCCGATGGTTTTAATTTTGAGAAATTCAAAGGATGAAAATAAATTTTAATTCCATCAGTTGCAGCTATTGGAACATTGCTAATAAATTCTACTTTTGAAAAAAGGGAAAGAGCAGCAAAAAAAGGGGATACTTTTCTTAATCTAAGTTGAGTCGCTCTTATAAGATCATATAGTTGACCATTTTTGCTAATCATGATCAAATTATTTTTTCAATAATTCATTTTTTTTGATCATATATTTCTGAATCGCTTTCTCTTTGATTAAGATTTTTGATAAATTCGCTAATTGCCTTTTTTTCTCAAATTTATCTACTATGTCTGATACGAATAGTTGAATCCATTCTTCACCTGCATTGCCAAATAACCAATTAAATACCATTAAGACATCTTTTGGTTTGTTACACCTAGTAATTAAACCAGTTAATGTCGCCCATTTACATGATATTTCATCTGGGAATTTTATTGATTTTGCTTTACCTTCTATTATCAGTTTAAGGTCTGGTATCTTGCCATAAACATCGAGATAAGACTCAAATTCAAGTGAAACACTTTCTCCAACAGCTGACTGTATTGGTAAATCTATTTTATATAAATCACTTGCTAATTCCCATGTTCTTGGAGAGGGCCATGCCATTTCATGATCAGAAAATTTATGCAAAAAATTTGGTCTGAAAGATAAAAAGGAAATAATTTCTTCACATATATTTTTTTCAAATGAATAAGTCTTAAAACAATCAAAATTTGTTTCTACAAAAAGGTGTAAAAATCTATTGGAAAGCGGAGCAGGCATATCAAAAACAGATGCTTTATCCTCTTTTCTATTGCCAGCAGCAAAAACGAACCAACCCTTAGGAACTTCATAATTACCAATTTTTCTGTCAAGAATTAATTGTTGAGCAACTCCTTGCATTGCTGGCGGGGCCATATTTATTTCATCAAGAAATAATATTCCACTTCCGCTTTGAGGCAAAAATTCAGGCTTATACCATTTAACAGTTCCCTCCTCTTCCTCTGAAGAGTGAATTGGAACAGGCAACCCACGTAAATCAGTAGGTGCTAATTGACTTAATCTTAGATCAATAAATTGTAAATTTAATTTAATTGCTAATGATTGAACGATACTTGATTTACCAATACCGGGGGCTCCCCAAATCATAATACTTTTATTAAGTGAGGAATTTATTACTTTTTCTAAAAACTCTTCTAATTCTGAGGGGACCATGTTCTTTTTTAATAAAATAACTGATTAAACTTCTTTAATCAAAGAAGTGATAATAAAATATATGTCGTCATAATAAAATCGAAACCCATCTAATCTTTCTATTTGAATTCGTAATATTATACAACCTATTTTTTATTTTAAATATATTTTTTTATCTAGGTTTTCTTCTTTTCCATCTCTATTGAAAGTAGAAATTAAAAGATTATACGTCTTGATTTACTAGATTTATAAATACATCTTGTGCAGGGTATTGAGCACGCACTAAATCCTCAATATATCTTCTATCAGCACTGTCAGAAATTAATCTAAAATTATGAGATCTTCCATACCTATCTGTATATCTTCCTTTTACGTTGAATTCAGTCATTAGTATTTTCGTGCTCTTTTTAAATATACTTGAAAAATAAATGAATAAATAATTCTATTTAAAAGTATGAGGGCAGGACTCTTATTTTTAAATTATTTAATAAAGAAATTGAAAATGATATAAAAATCTTATTCAAAAAATCAATTTATTTATTGAAAGATTTTTCAATTGAATCTTTATCTATTGAACATGCATTAGTTCCAAATCCTATTAAATCATAAGAAACATCTTTAAGGTAATATCCGGGACCATCTTGAAGTTCTCCAGAATTATCTTCCATCCATTCATCGAATAGCCTCCAATTATGTTCATAATTTATTCTTTATTTTTCCGTTAGAAAAACTAAAGGTTCTATTTTGAAATTGGACTATTTAATATAAAAATTTTTAACTAATCCCTTTTTCAAAAATAGCTGTCACTCCTAATATTTCAGCATTTGGGTTTCTAGCAATTGCAACTTCTCGAGCTTCTTCGTAATTCCTGCATTCTATAATATTAGTGAAAACCTTACCTGCAACAAATAGTTTAACCTCACATCTCATGGCTCTTTAATTATTTAAAAGGTAATAACAAAATATATTTATGTCTTAAAAGACAATTGATTTTTTTCATTTTTACCAAGTTCGGTAATGATCAAGAAATAAAATTTCAGAATCTAAATATCCATCTGACTTAGACATCCACTCCCCAAATTCCTCTCTTAAAGATTTCCTTTGGTCAGGAGAAAGGTCTTTCCATATTTTCTTTAAATGTTGCTTCGAATTCAAAATCGTGAGATTTATTCTTGCACGCTCTCCATACATCATTTGTGATTCTCCTTTGTTGATTAGTTTATAATTATCTCTTTTGTAGAAAAAGAGATATCGAATTACTTGATTTTTCCTTGCTAGTGGATGATCTTTCCATCTCCTTTAACATCACCTTTAAAATCTTCTTTAGACTTATGAATCGAAAGAAGAAGTCTGTGTTTTTCTGATATGATTATTTGGATTAATTCTCAAAAAGGACAATGTATTGTTTGTTTTTCTGATCTATGTCGAACATAACCACTAGAAAATTCATTTCCTGGAACATACTCTTCATATTTGACTACTTTGTAGCAATATTCAGTCTTATTTCTTATCCCAGAGTTGTGACTTACATGCTCTACAAATGGTTCCCAAAACTCATCCCAAGTTAAAGCTTCTGCAGGTATTTTGGAATGTGAAATGAGTATAGTAAAGGCAATAATTTTTAATAATTTCATAGACTTGATTAAGGATGAAGCAAATCTAATAAAGTTCCATTTTCATCTATCAGTCTATACCTTTTGTTTTGTCTTGTAGATCTTTGCTGGGCTGTTCTGTATGCACTTGGCTGATGATACATGCTGGTATAATGTTGCCATGCGCCGAATTGGTCTTGCCACTGGATAAATACTTTTTTCATAATTTTTTTTGAATAGATGGTCTTAAAAGGAGTTTCCACTTTCAAGAGGGATTAGTTCAGATTGATACAACAATTAAATTTGTTTTTAGCAATATCAGGATGTAAATTTTTTGCTAATAATGGATTTTTTAATAGAAAAAAGATTATTAAAAGAGAAATTAAATTCATAATTCACCTCCTAATTTTAAGAAAGTTTCCCTATTACAAATACACCCTTCATAACCTGGATAATGTCTTTTCATAAGAATAGGTACTGCATATGTAGA
>QCTC01000024.1 GCA_003211315.1 Prochlorococcus sp. AG-670-O17
TGCATGACTACTCGCCTTTCTTAAACCACTTTGACCAGCCATCTTTATGTACATCCAGCTTATTGGAAGAATGCTTGCACTTCCATGCTGTGAAGAAGATACAGAATAACCGAATTGACTAAAAGTATTATCTTTCAAAGAATGGGAAGGAAGGAAAGGACTTAAAGTTTCAGATGTTGCAACTGGACCAACTCCAGGACCACCTCCTCCATGAGGGATACAAAATGTTTTATGTAAATTCAAATGGCAAACATCCACGCCATAATCACCAGGCCTGCATAATCCGACCTGAGCATTAAGATTTGCTCCATCCAAATAAACAAATGCGCCAACTGAATGAATTAAGTCACATATTTCTCTGATTTTTAATTCAAAAACTCCATGAGTAGACGGATAAGTTAACATTAGTGCACCAATTGTATGATCAAATTCCTGGACCTTAATTAATAAATCCTCATAAGAAATATTACCCTCAGAATCACATTTAATAGTTACAACATCAAATCCTGCCATTACCGCGCTAGCAGGATTTGTTCCATGAGCACTTTGTGGTATTAGGCATTTTTTTCTTAATAAGTCACCTTTTGAAGAGAAGTAAGAATTTATTGCCAATAGACCCGCAAACTCACCTTGAGAACCTGCATTAGGTTGAAATGAAACTGAATTCAAGCCAATCAGGTCACTAATCCATTTCTCAAGATCGCTTATTATTTCTGAATAACCCTTTGTTTGATTAGCTGGAGCGAAAGGATGAATTGACGATAAATTAGCCCATGAAATTGGACTAAGCTCTGCTGCAGAATTTAATTTCATGGTACAACTTCCTAGTGGAATCATTCCATCAACAAGTGAAAAATCTTTCTCAGCAAGTTTAAAAATGTACCTCATTAAATCAGTCTCACTTTGATATTTTTCAAATACATTTTGTTGCATCCATTCTTCATTTCTTAGAGGAATACCCTCAAACTGAAAACAATTATTAAGTGTAATGTGCTTTAAATCTTCTTTTCTTCCTAGCCCATTTGCTACGCAAGTTACTATCTTATGGATTTCATTTTTATCAGTAAGCTCATCAAGGGAAATTCCAAATCCCGTAGATTCCTCAATCGATGAACTCAAAGGTAAAATTCTAAAGTTAAATCCGTTTTTTAAAGCTTCGTTATGAATCTTTTCAGATTCCTCACAATAAATATCAAAACTATCGAACCTACTCCCAAGAGGTATTTTTAAACCTAACTCAGAAAGTAATGATTCTAGATATCGTCTTAAAACAACTAATCTCTTAGCCATTTTTGTTAATCCTGAAGACCCATGATATATTGCATAAAAAGAAGATATTATTGCTAATAAAGATTGAGCTGTACAAATATTACTAGTCGCCTTTTCTCTTCTTATGTGTTGTTCTCTTGTTTGCAATGCCAATCTCAGTGATTGTTCTCCATTTCTAGATAGAGTTTGTCCTACGATTCTTCCTGGTATAAGTCTTTTATATTTTTCAGTACATGCAAAAAATGCTGCATGAGGACCACCAAAGCCCATCGGGACTCCAAATCTTTGCAAACTTCCAACAGCTATATCAACTCCAAATCGAGCTATTGGTTTTATTAAAACTTGTGCAAGAGGATCAATAATTGATGTGACCACTATTTCTGCTCTATGAGCTTGTGAGATTAAAAATGTTGGATCAAATAAATCTCCATTTTTACCAGGAAGCTGGATTAAGAGGCCAAAAACATCATCATGATTATTAAAGTACTTTTGATTAAAACGTTTTAACTTAATTCCTAATGGTTTAGCTCTCGTCAATAAAACATTAAATGTATGGTCAAAAACATTTTCATCTACTAAGAAAACATTTGAGGACTTATTTTTCCTTGAAGAAAAACTCATTGTCATTGCTTCTGCAGCAGCTGTTCCTTCATCTAAAAGAGATGCATTAGCAATAGAGAAACCTGTTAATTCACAAATTAAAGTTTGAAAATTAAACAAAGCTTCTAATCTGCCTTGAGCAATTTCTGCTTGATAAGGGGTATAAGCGGTATACCACCTTGGGTTTTCTAGTACATGCCTTTGTACAACTTTAGGAGTATGTGTTCCGTAATATCCAAGTCCAATTAAAGATCTAAATTTATGATTTTTATTAGATATTTCTTCTAATTCGTTCAATGCCTCAATTTCAGAACATCCTTTTGGCAAGACATCTGAAATTTTTTCTTTTAACTGAATATCTTCAGGAATAACTTGATTAATAAATTCATCTATATTGTTAAAACTAAGTTTTTGAAGCATTTTTTTTTCATCATTTTCCTTCAATCCAAGATGTCTCTCAATAAATAAATCCGAGTTGCTTGTGGGATTCATATTTAATTTATTTTTCTTTAAAATAGCCGGTTTTTAGAAATTTGCTTTAATTCGGAACAACCTTTGATTTATATTCATCTGAATTCATTAATTCGTCTAATAAAACATTTGATGCTGATTTAATAATTAGCAACCATCCATCACCAATTGGATCATTTTGCAAAATTTCTGGATTATCAATAACTCCTTCATTTACAGAAATCACTTCTCCAGAAAAAGGAAGATATACCTCTTCAACAGCCTTAACAGATTCAATTGTTCCAAAAGTTTCTCCTTTTTGTAAATGAGTTCCCTTCTCGACTAATTCAACAAAAACAATATCTCCTAATTGATCAATAGCAAACTCACTAACACCAATTTTTAATAATCCATTTTCTTCCTTCACATATTCATGTGTATCAGCATATTTAAGATAATTTGGAAACTTATAGGACATAATGAAATTTATGGAAAAATGAGAGATTCCTTTTCAATTAGATTTTCTTCTAATAAATCAAATACTAATTGAATTAAAGCAATTTTGATGTGAGCCATGTGAGAACCACCTTGGACAAAAATATTAAATGGATCTCTTAAAGGAGCATCAGCTGAAAATTCACTTGTACTTCCTTCAATAAATGTACCGCCAGACATTAATAAATTTGAATCATAACCACTCATTGGAGAAGGAATAACATTTAAAAAAGAATCTATCGGTGAAGAATTTTGAAAGGACTGACATACTTTTTGTATTAAAAATGGATTATTTAATCTAACTGCTTGAATTATGTCTGATCTGTACGATTTAGGCTCGGGTAACACAATAAAGCCTAGTTTTTTAAATACTGCAGCTACCAAATCAGCACCCTTGAGAGATTCATGCACCATTTGTGGTGCTAAAAATAATCCCTGCAGAATTAATCTTCCGAAACCAAAGTTAATTCCGGCATCGGCACCAATTCCAGGTGCGGTTAATCTACAACATGCCATTTCGACTAATTCAGAATCACCTGCAATATATCCGCCAGTAGGAACAATAGTCCCACCCAAGTTTTTAATTAGCGATCCAGCGATTATATTTGCTCCATTAATAATTGGTTCACTATCTTCTACAAGTTCTCCATAACAATTATCCACAAAACAAATACACTCAGGATTAAGTGAATGAACAAGATTACAGATTTGTTTTATTTGATTATTGTTTAAAGATTTTCTCCAGCTATAACCACAACTTTTCTGGATAAATACTAATTTGCATTTATTATTATTAAAAAAATCTACAAGTTTATCTTCGTAAGAATTTGTTTTTTCATCAATACTAATTTGACGATATTTAACTCCTAAATCTAATAAGGAGCCTTTGCCCTTTCCTCTTATCCCTATAACTTCCTCCAATGTATCGTAAGGAGTTCCAGTTACAGATAACATTAAATCCCCTGGCCGCAAAATACCAAAAAGAACGGAGCTTATAGCATGAGTTCCACTTACAAATTGCATCCTTACAGCTGATTTTTCTGCAAGAAAAAATTTAGCGAATACCTCATCAATCTTTTGTCTAGATAAATCATCATGTCCACTACCTGTAGATTGATTGAAGTGACTTGTTGAAACTTTTTCTTCTTTAAAAATTTTCAAGATATTATCTAATTTGTAATAGATTTGATTTGATCTTTCATTAAAAATACCCTTTAAACCTTCTTCCACAGATATAATCATTTCTTCCGCTAAACTAAAATTATAATTTTTATTTTTCATTCTCTTAAACTTTCTTTTTTTTGTGAAGCTATATCTCTTAAGTATGTAAGAAAAGCATTGGGTCCTCCTCCGTTGAAATAAGAAAGTTTTTTTGAGGTCTCATAGAGATCTAATAATTCACCATCTAATTCTTCTGCTGTAAAATCTTTTATTCCCGCTATCACTTCTGCAAAACGGTCTCTCCTTAAAGACTTAGAAACTTTATACGCATCCATAACAATCATTTTGCAAGATCTCCAAGGTCTATTTTGACAAAAATGATCAGAAAGAGCATCACTTAACGTAGACGCCTCATAATCTTCTATATACCAATCAAATGATGAAGGTAGAGGTTTTAAACCAGAAAAAATTTCAAATAATTCCCCGGCTGACAATGGCTTGCCAGAATCATTTTTTAATGGAAGAGCAGAATCTTGTAATGACCTCCATAATTCTGGATGATTCTTTTCTAATTGATCCCTTATCAATTCTATTCCTTGATCAAGGATCGTATTGACCTGTGCTAATGCAAGAAAAACTTCCGGGCCAGGCGATGATAACTTTCCATTTCTAAGATTTGAAATCTGAGAATTGTGTACCCTTCCTAAATCAAGTATTTCAGACAACAAAGGTAAAACCCTGTGAGACCAACCATTTCTCTCGTGCCAAAGATGAATCAAATGAGCCATCGCTCTTCGACCCTTCAATAATTTATCGCGATATCCTAAGCTCACGGATAATTAAAATAATCAATAGTATAGTATGATAATATTACATATCGGCCTTTTTGAAAATAGTTTTTCCAATATTATGAAATCAGTTATCTTCCAAGAAACAGCCAAATTAAAAAAACCTGTCCCTGCAGAAAAAGTTATAGAACTCTCAGATAAATTACTTGAACCATCTAGTCACTCTAAGAGATATCCTCCAAGATTACACAAAACATGGGGAACAATCTTTTTTATGATTGCCATCCATTTATTGTCCTTAGTCGCATTACAACCTCAGTTTTGGAGCATGCCTGCAGTAACTGCATTATTTTTCTTTTACTGGTTAACTGCTTGTCTTGGAGTCACTTTGGGTTATCATCGTTTACTTTCCCATAGATCGTTTGTTGTCCCAAAATGGTTGGAGAGATTTTTTGCTACATGTGGAGCTATCAGCTGCCAGCATGGACCAATAGATTGGGTTGGTCTACACAGGCACCATCACTCTTTCTCAGACACAGAAGTTGATCATCACAATAGTAAGAGAGGATTTTGGTGGAGTCACATGGGTTGGATGTTTAAAGATGTTGAGGCATTAAAAGCAGTACCAAAATTAAGTGCAGATTTAATTAAAGATCCATACTATAGATTCCTTAATAAATATTTTCTCTTTTTACAAATTCCTATTGGCTTAAGTTTGTTTGCGATAGGGCAAAAATTAGGTGTTGGAGGATGGGCATTAGTATTATGGGGAATACCTCTAAGACTTGTAGTGGTTTATCACATTACGTGGTTAGTAAACTCAGCTACCCATTGTTGGGGAAAAGCTCCTTTTGAAAGTGGCGATGGATCAAAAAATAATGCTTGGGTTGCAGCTTTAACATTTGGAGAAGGATGGCATAATAATCATCATGCATTTCCTAATTCAGCTAGACAAGGATTATTTAGAGGCCAAATTGATTTAACATGGGAACATATTAAGATTCTTGCCAAATTAGGATTCGCAAAAAAAGTAAAATTACCCTCTAGGTCTTATTATTAAATATATAAATAAATATTTTCATGACTAAAAGAGTAAAAGTCGTTTTAACAGAATCAGTTGCCACTCTTGGTAGAGATGGTGATGTAGTAGAAGTAGCGCCTGGTTATGCAAGGAATTTTTTATTACCATTTGGTAAAGCAGCTAATGTAACTCCTTCAATTCTGAAACAAATTGAACGAAAAAGAGCAAAAGAAAAAATTGCTGCAGAGAAAGTAAAACAAGAAGCTAATGACTTTAAAACCGCACTAGCAACTATTGGTAGATTTACAATCAAGAAACAAGTAGGAGAAGATGGTGTCCTTTTTGGAACTGTTACTAATGGAGATGTTGCTGAAGCTATAGAGGCAGCTACGAAAAAAGATATTGACAGAAGAGATATAACTGTCCCAGATATTCATAATTTAGGTTCTTTCGTTGCAAAGATAAAACTACATCAAGAAGTAAGTGCGGAAGTAAACATTGAAGTAACAAGTTAATAACTTTGTTGCATTATTTGGAAAAGTAGTCAGAGTATATATCTAAGTCTTTAAGTACATGGTTTCAGTTCCTTTTTCAAATAATGGGTCTAATAAGAATTTTAAAAAGGACTTTAATAATGAAAACGCCGGTTTAGTTCCTCCCCAAAATATTCAAGCAGAAGAAGTTGTTTTAGGGGGAATTTTACTTGATCCTGATGCGATAGGAAGGATTGCAGACTTGATTAAACCAGAAGCATTTTATATAAATGCTCATCAAGAGATATATAAAACCGCCTTAATGTTGCATACCCAAGGCAAACCTACAGATCTAACTTCAATGGGTGCATGGCTTGCTGACAATGGATCACTTGAAAAGATTGGAGGCAATTCTAAATTAGTAGAACTTGTAGAAAATGTTTCTTCAACAGCTTCAATAGAACAAGTTGCTAATTTAATTAGTGATAAATTTATAAGGAGACAACTCATCCGATCTGGAAATGAGGTTGTTCAACTAGGATTTGATCAAACACAAGAAACCAATGAAGTTTTAGATAAGGCAGAACAGAAAATTTTTGAAATTAGTCAAGAAAAACCGACAAAAGGTCTGACCCAAGCGGCAGAAATTCTTACAAGTACTTTTAATGAAATAGAGTCTAGATCATTAGGAACATCTGTAGCTGGTATTCCAGTAAATTTTTATGACCTTGACGCAATGACTCAAGGCTTTCAAAGAAGTGATCTAATAATTGTGGCAGGAAGACCCTCAATGGGAAAAACTTCAATGGTTTTAAACCTAGCAAAAAATGTAGCTCAATCTCAGGATCTTCCAGTTTGTGTATTTAGCCTTGAGATGAGCAAAGAACAACTTACATATAGATTACTTTCTATGGAAGTAGGTATAGAAAGCGGAAGATTAAGAACCGGAAGACTACAACAAGAAGAATGGCCTTTACTTGGAGAAGGAATTAACTCTTTAGGTCAACTGCCAATTTTTATTGATGATAAGCCTAATTTAAGTGTTTTAGAAATGAGGTCTCTATGCAGAAGATTAATAGCTGAGCAGAAAAAAGAACTTGGTTTAATAGTTATTGACTACTTACAACTAATGGAGGGTACAACACCTGATAACAGAGTTCAAGAGCTATCTCGTATCACTAGAGGTCTCAAAAGTATGGCAAGAGAATTAAAAGTACCAGTAGTTGCTCTATCTCAATTAAGTAGAGGAGTTGAATCAAGAACAAATAAAAGACCTATGTTAAGCGACCTTAGAGAATCCGGATCTATAGAACAAGATGCCGACTTAGTATTAATGATTTACAGAGATGAGTATTACAATCCAGAAACTGAAGACAGAGGAATAACTGAAATTATTGTCACGAAACACAGAAACGGTCCTGTTGGAACTGTTAAATTATTATTTGAACCCCAATTTACAAGATTTAGAAACTTAGCCAACTAATCATCACGATAATGAAAGATCCACAATCCCCAAATGAGTCTTTTGACATTATTGTTATTGGAGGGGGACATGCAGGTTGTGAAGCTGCAATTACGACAGCAAAATTAGGATTTTCTACTGCGTTATTTACAATAAATTTAGATAGGATTGCTTGGCAACCATGTAATCCAGCTGTAGGGGGGCCAGCAAAAAGTCAATTAGTCCATGAGATTGATGCTTTAGGAGGAATCATTGGACAATTAGCTGATGAAACTGCAATCCAAAAAAGAATTTTAAATGCGAGTAGGGGGCCAGCCGTTTGGGCATTAAGGGCACAAACAGATAAAAGAGAATACTCTAAACGAATGATAGAAATACTCCAAAACACAGATAATCTTTCGTTAAAGGAGGCTATGATTACTGAATTAGTGATAAAAGAGGCTGAAACTTTTACCAATAACTCAAAAAATAAGACTAAAAAAATCAAAGGTGTAAAAACTTTTTTTGGAACCTACTATTCTGCAAAATCAATAATAATTACTGCAGGAACTTTTTTGGAAGGAAGAATCTGGATAGGTAATAAATCAATGTCTGCAGGGAGATCTGGAGAGCAAGCGGCACAAGGATTAACGCAAAGCTTACATAATCTTGGAATAAAAACTGAGCGATTAAAAACTGGAACTCCTGCAAGAGTGGATAAAAAGAGTATTTCTTTTGATGAATTAGATATTCAACCAAGTACAGCTGCAGATAAATATTTTTCGTTTGATCCCAAAATCAAAAACAATATGCCGCAAGTAAGTTGTCACATAACAAGAACAACTTTAAAAACTCATGAATTAATTCGCAATAATTTGCATTTAACTCCAATATATGGAGGGTTTATAGATAGTAAAGGTCCAAGATATTGCCCTTCAATCGAAGACAAGATTGTAAAATTTGCGGACAAAAATTCACATCAGATTTTCTTAGAACCTGAAGGGATAAATACACCAGAAATATACGTACAAGGATTCTCTACTGGATTACCTGAAAATATTCAGTTAGAACTTTTAAGAACATTACCAGGACTAAATAAATGTAAAATGCTTAGGCCTGCTTATGCTGTTGAATATGAATACATCCCTGCGACACAACTTAAGTCATCATTAGAAACAATTGAGATTGAAAATTTATTTAGTGCTGGACAAATCAATGGAACAACTGGCTATGAAGAAGCTGCTGCCCAAGGATTAGTTGCAGGAATTAATGCAATTAGAAAACTAAATGTGAAAGATCCAATAATATTTTCAAGAGAGAGCAGCTATATAGGCACCATGATAAATGACTTAATTACGAGAGATCTTAAAGAACCATATAGAGTCCTCACAAGTAGAAGTGAATATAGACTTACCTTACGAGGAGATAATGCTGATAGGAGATTAACTCCTTTAGGTTTTGAAATAGGCTTAATAGATGAAAGAAGATGGTTGGCTCATAAGAAAAAAATGAAATCACTTAAAGAAGAAAATTCAAGATTAGAAAATACACGTTTAAAATGTACTGATGAAATCGCTAAAAAAATAGAGTTAGATAGTGGATCAAAAATTAAAGGATCAACAACATTAAAAGAACTTTTAAAAAGACCCAATCTTCACTATTCTGATTTTATAAGATATGATTTGGTAGACAAAACTCTTCCGATATCAGTAATTGAAGGAGTTGAAATAGATATTAAATACGAAGGCTACCTTAAAAGACAAAAAAATAATATTGATCAGATAAATCGTCAAAGTCTCAAATCACTTTCCTCAGAAATTAATTATGACCAAATAGATACTTTATCTCTAGAAGCCCGTGAAAATTTAAATAAGATAAAACCTACTAATTTTGGTGATGCATCCAAGATACCCGGTGTAAGTAAAGCTGATTTAACAGCATTACTAGTTTGGCTCAAAATTAAGGAACTAAAAAAAGAAAAGAAAGCTAGTTTTGCTGAAAAAAAGTTATCATCATAAAAGATATTGGTAACAGCACTGAATAATAAACTCTTCAACTCACCAAAAATTTTATGGGAAGAGAAAGCTACTGCCTTTTTAGTTGCAAATGCTTTACCAAAAATATCTGGGGCATGGAAATTAATGTTACTAGGGGATGGCAGTCCAACAAGACATTTACAGCTTTTAACTAATTACGAAACAAAAATCAGATTAATATCTATGCAGATCGATCCTCTATTTAAAAAAGAGGGTCCAAGAGAAATCGATCAATTAAAAGAACCCTTAATTAGAAGGCAAGTTTGGATTAGAAATCAAAACAAAAATCTTGCTTGGGCTGAAAGTTGGTGGAATTCAGAACAAGTCAGTCAAAATTTAAAATCAAAAGAAGAACCAATCTGGAAAAACTTAACTCAAGATAGATCAGAATTATTTAGAGAAGTGGACAGCATTTCAATAGTTAATTCAAATTGGTTAGAGGAGGAATTTTGTTTTGAAGGCCCATTTTGGTCAAGAAATTACAGATTTTTTCGTAATAAAAAACCTTTAACTATTATTCGCGAAGTCTTCAATCCTCTTTTAGAGACTTGGTTAGGTCCCTCAGGAATTCAAAATTTCTCTAATCTATATTCTTCTTCGTCTAGACCTCGGAATACTTCTTCCATTATTTGAAACGCTTTTTGGATTATCTTGATTTACATTAATCTCATTGATTTTTTCAGAAGATCTTTGCCATCTATCAACTTTTAAATCTGAATCATCCGGCCATTCATCAAAAGAGTTTGAATTTCCATATGGCAACTTCTTTTGTTCGTCCATCTGGATACTTTTAGGTTGCCTTAAAGATAAAGCCTCTAAAGGACGCTTAGAAAATGGTTTCTCAACATCAATAAATTTAGATTCTCTTGAAAAAGATTTAATATCTTGTACCTCTTCATAACTATTTTCCTGATCAGTCCAATCATCGTCTTCTTCTTCAAAAAACATATCCATTTTATCGGATACCCATCTTCCGACATTTTTAACATTCCTGCGAGATATTCCTTTAAAGTCAGTACTTCTTTTTTTACCGGGTCTAGAACCTGATACACCATCAACAAATTGTCTGCCTGTTTCAAAAATTTTATCAACTTGTTTATCAAGTATTGTTCTATCAAAATTATTTCTAAAATTTCTAGGTCTGCGAGAATTCATAAATTATCTTTGTTTTTAAATATCAAGTTACAACAACATAATAGGAAATTCTAAATAAAGAAACAAAATCACATTTTTCAAATTATCAATCAAACAAAATTAGACAGTTTTTATTCCAAGATCCATTAAAGAACAAATTACAACATCTCTTACAAGCAATATTTTTAATTCTTTTTCTATACATATATTTCTCCCCACAATTTAAACATTTGCCAGTATATTTTAATGCATTTCTTTCAACAGGAAAATTATGTCTAATACTTATCTGAAAATTATTTTCTGCTTTGTTAATTTCATTCATTTTACTCAAAAAATTTGGTCCATGTATCTCATTAATATTCAAAATCCTATCTACCCATGCATGAATCATTTCATGACATAAAGTACTGTGAATTTCATTACACGATAATTTACTTAAAATTGGCTTTGACAAAATTATTTCAGAATTGATTACTCCTTTAACTTGTTTACGCTTATAAAAACCTGCAGTTGTCTTTAATCTATTATCGCTCCATCTAACCTTTACTAAAGGTTCTCTATTAGTTGTTAAAGATTGATCAAAAAATTGCCTATTAAACTTATGAAATACTGGTAAAAGAGGAATTAGAGACATTATCAATTAAATTTAGTATTATTTTGACAAAAAAAGTCATCAAAGACGATTTATTTTCTTAAAATTAAAGAAAACTAATTACAAAATGGATGCATTACTAGTTAAAGATATAGGTTTAAAAGCTTTATTAGTTGGTGGAGCAGTGCTTGTTTCTTTTTGGACCTTCAATGCTGTTAAACTTGTTATAAGCGCTAGAGGAATTAATCCATTAGTTCGGAAATTTTTTGATCAAGTAGCAGCAGGTAGAATTGACGCTGCATATGGGCTAACTACTAAAACTTATAAAACACATGTAAAACGTCAAGACTTTTTAAAATTTTTAGCTGGCTTAAATTTAAATAAGTATAGAAATCTAAAGTCAGGTAGACCAAGAGTTCAAGAAGATCAAATCATAATTACTTTAAATTTAAAATCTGAGGATAAGAAAGATGAGCTTCCCTTAGATTTTACTTTTTCTAAAAGTGATAAAGATTGGAAAATAGACAGAATAGCTAAAGTAAATTAGGAAAGGTTCAAAAACTTGTGAAACATGAAGAACTTCGGAAAGAAGAAATAATAAAAAAATTAGAATTACACCCAAGCAGACTAGATAAAGAAAAAATCATTTTTGAAGCAATGGAAAATGGGCTGAATGATTTTTTTGAGGGAATAACTATGGCCTTAGATCCTTTAGTAACTTTTGGTGTCAAGCAAGTACCTGAAAAAAAAGAAGAGACATCTGGTCAAGGATGTAAATGGAGTATTTTTAAAGTATTAACAAATCAATTAATCAAAAGAGAACTTACTGGGCATGCCGCTAGAGATGCGATCAATTTAGTTATGAAATCTGCAACTAAAGAACAATGGAACGGATTTTATAGACGAGTATTGATTAAAGATCTTCGTTGTGGGGTTTCTGAAAAAACAATAAACAAAGTTGCAAAAAAATTTCCAAAGTATGCTATACCTATCTTCTCCTGTCCCCTTGCACATGACAGCGCAAACCATGAAAAGAAAATGATAGGGAAGAAACAAATCGAGATTAAATTAGACGGAGTCAGAGTATTAACAATTATTAGAAAAAATAAAGTAGAAATGTTTTCTCGAAACGGAAAACAATTTAATAACTTTGGTCATATCATTATAGAAATAGAAAAAGTATTAGAGAAACATCCTGCCCCCTACGATTTAGTCTTAGACGGTGAAGTAATGAGTGCTAATTTTCAAGACCTAATGAAGCAAGTACATAGAAAAGATGGCAAACAATCCAAAGATGCAGTTTTACACTTATTTGATTTATGTCCAATTAAAGATTTCAAGAAGGGTTTATGGGAAAAAGATCAAACTACTAGAAGTATGTTGGTAAAAGATTGGGTAGCAAAAAATGCAACTCTTTTAAAACATGTCCAAACACTTGAATGGGAAAATGTGGATTTAGACACTCCCGAAGGACAAAGTAGATTTGTAGAACTTAACAAATCAGCGGTAGAGGGAGGATATGAAGGCGTGATGATTAAAAATCCTCATGGATGGTATGAATGCAAAAGAACACATAATTGGTTAAAAGCAAAACCATTCATAGAAGTTACCTTAAAAGTTGTAGCAATAGAAGAAGGGACAGGCAGAAACGAAGGCAGACTTGGAGCAATCATTGTTGAAGGTAAAGATGATCAATATAATTATCGTCTTAATTGCGGAAGTGGATTTAGTGATTCTCAACGTGAAGAATATTGGAGTAGAAAAGATAAACTAATCGGCCAATTGGTAGAAATCAGAGCTGATGCAAGAACTCAATCTCAAGATGCTGAAACATTCAGTCTTAGATTCCCAAGATTCAAGTGCTTTAGAGGTTTCGAACCAGGTGAAAAAATATAATTTTAAAGTAATTCGTTTCATAGAAGTCAATATTTAAGCTAGCAGTAAATTATGAAAAACTAAAAAAGTAGATAATGAAATACACTATTAATGATTAATAAATTACTACCTAGGGATATTGATTTTATGGATAACAAAAATCTTTTCAAATATATTAAAACCCCTTGCGGTCAGGCAAAATATATAGAATTACAATCCAATAAAAGTTTGCTTGGAAAATTAAGACTTTTTTGGTTTGTAATTATTGCTTCTATAAGAGATTGGAATATTAGAGATTAATTTCTTTTGACTCATTGATATATTCTTTAGCATACTTTGCTGAGAAATAAACAACCATCAAAGTAGAAACCACACTTATAATTGTTATAAATAAATTATTTGTTGGCTGTAAATTTTTTAAATCCTGCAAACTTTTTGCCAAGCTCCCTATAGAACAATAAAGAAATGTTCCGGGAATGATTCCTAAAAGACCAAGAGCAAAGTTTCTAAATTTAATATTATTTAAACCATAAAAATAATTAAGAATACTAAAAGGAAAGAGAGGAGAAAGTCGCGCTAAAAGGATTAATTTGAGACCACCTTTCTGAACTACTTGTTCCATAAGAGTTAGCCTGGGGAAACGATTAATAACTTTTTTAAGCTTTATTGATAAAAAACTTTTTGAAATAAAGAATGCTACAGAAGCTCCAATAACTGCACCAAAAAAAACTATTATTGAACCCAAATAAGAACCATATAAAAAACCAGATAATAAAGATAACCAAGAGGCAGGAAGAATTAATAAAACAATTAAAATATATAAAAGGATAAACGCAAAAATCCCAATATTTGTATTAAAAAAATAGGCTATGTCATAGATATTTTCAAAAAAAGGAGTCATATCATTTTAATAATTTAAGTTTTTTATTTATTCTTTCCGATTGCAAATTTCCTTCTTTCAACTTGGCAAAACATTCCTCAACAATATCTTTAGGAGCTTTGTCTATAAAGTTTTTGTTAGATATTCTCTTATTTAATGTTTCTATATCGGAATTAACTTTTTGAAGGTCCTTAGTAAGTCTATCCTTTAAAGCTTCTAGATTTACAAAATTATTAAAGGGTAAATAGACTTCTAAATCACCAATTATTCCAGAAAAAGACTGAGCAAAATTGTTTTTATCGATATCCTTAGATTTACAAATCAAGACTTCAGATGATTTAGTAAAAGTTTTAATATCAACAATTAAAGTTTTCAAAAAGCTAGTTAATTCAACATTATCTGAAATTAAGTAAACAGGAACTAGTTGAGATGGCTTCAGTCCTAACTCAACCCTAAGATTTCTAATCAATCTAATTATTTCAAAGAGCTCTTGAAATGATTTATCTATTTGAGAATTTATATATTTTTTTTCTAATACAGGCCATTTCTGAAGAGATAATAAAATTTGTTCAGGTTTTATTTGCAATTTATGCCAAAGTTCTTCTGTGATATGTGGCATAAAGGGATGCATCATAACCAACACATCAGTTAGTACTTTGATTAATATTTTTTCAGAAATTTTTCTGTTATGGGATTCTTTATTATTAAATTTTTGTTTTGCAAATTCAACATACCAATCACAAAAGTCATTCCATGCAAATTCATATAATAATTTTGCAGATTCGCCTAATTTATATTCAATTAAAAGATTAGATACTTTTGTATTTAACTGATTTAATTTTGATAAAATCCACTTATCAGATAATTCTAAATATTTTTCATCACTCTGGTTTAAAGAATAATTTTCAGAAAAAGTTTTATTTATTAAAACAAATTTAGTAGCATTCCAAAGTTTATTTGCAAAATTCCTTGATGCTTCAACTGTAGAAGAAGTATTTTCTTTCCTATCATAATCAAGCCTTATATCCTGACCAGCGCCAGCGACTTCACGAAGTAAAGCAAATCGCAAAGCATCAGAACCATATTTATCAATCAACAGCAAAGGATCAATTCCATTACCTGAACTTTTACTCATTTTTTTATTATTTTCATCTCGAACTAAACCATGAATATAAACATCATTGAATGGAATATTATTCGTAAAAGTTTTTCCCATCATTGTCATTCTTGCAACCCAAAAGAAAATAATATCGAAACCAGTAACTAAAACACTATTTGGATACCATTTTTTAAAATCTGAATCATTGATATTAGGCCACCCCAATGTAGAAAAAGGCCATAAACCACTTGAAAACCAAGTGTCTAAAACGTCCTTATCACGAATAAGTTGCAAATTAGACCCAAATTCTTTAGTAGCTTTGCTTAATGCTTCTTTTTCATTTCTGGCGACAACATATGGAGTATTTTGATCTATTGAGTCTTCTGATTGTTTTAATACATACCATGCAGGAATTTGATGTCCCCACCATAATTGTCTACTAATACACCAATCATTGATATTATCTAACCAATCTTTATAAACTTTCTCCCAACGCTGAGGAATAAAAGTAGGCTTTTTAGAATCAAGTTCTTTTAGACAACTTGAAGAAATATTGTCCATTTTCAAAAACCACTGGGTTGACAATAATGGCTCAATTGGCACTTTGCCTCTATCAGAAAAAGGTACTGTATTTTTATAGTTTTCTATTTTAGTTAATAAACCTAAAGTATCTAATTCCTTTATGATTTTTTTTCTAGCATCAAATCTATCTAAATCCTGAAACTTTCCTGCATTAATATTAAGAGTTCCATCTTTATTCATTATATTGATTTGCTTTAAATTATTCCTTTTGCCGATAGCAAAATCATTAGGATCATGAGCTGGGGTAACCTTTACACAACCTGTACCAAAATCCTTATCAACATGTATGTCAGAAATAACAGGTATTTCTCTATCAACAAAAGGTACTTTCACTTTTTTAGCAATATATTTTTTATATCTTTCATCGTTTGGATTTACAGCTAAAGCGGTATCTCCCAATAAGGTTTCAGGTCGAGTTGTTGCAACCTCTAAATATTCATCTAAGATTTGACCCTGATCAGAAATTAGTGGATATTTAAAATGCCATAAGTATCCATTAACCTCTTGCATCTCAACTTCAAGATCACTAACTGCTGATTGAGATGCTGGACACCAATTAACTAAATATTCACCTCTATAAATCAGTTTTTTCTCATGCAAAATATTAAATGCTTCAACAACTGCTTCATTCAATTTTTCATCTAAAGTAAATCGTTCCCTTTCCCAGTCTACGGAATACCCAATCCTCTTTAATTGGGATATTATTTTACCCCCACTTTGCTCTTTCCAAATCCAGGCTCTTTTTAAAAATTCCTCTCTGCCAATATCTTCGCTATTTTTACCCTCAGTTTTTAATTGTTTTTCAAGAATAGTTTGAACAGCTATTGAAGCATGATCGGTACCAGGTAAACATAAAACATTTTTACCAAGAAGTCTTTGAAAACGAATAATCACGTCTATTAATGCAGTATTGAAAGCATGGCCCATATGCAAAGACCCTGTAACATTTGGAGGCGGAATAACTATACAAAAAGGATCACCTTTATCACTTGGATTAGGACTAAATGCTCTTAAACTATCCCATTGATTTTGCCATTTTTGTTCTACCTGTGTAGGCAAATAATTATTTAATGTAAGTTCATCATTCGACTCATTCATTTGCAATAGTTATTTCATTAGCTTTTTATTTATTTTATATTGATAGAAGCAAATAATTTAAAAAAATATCAGTTTGCAAAATATATGTAAAACTACAAGAGTTTAAAACCAGAACCGCAAGCACACCTCTTGGCATTTTTAGGGGTTGAGATAAGAAAACCTCCACCACTTAAATCACTGTAATAATCAAGCTTTAAATCTTTTAACAAGGAGAACTTTTTAGTATCAGCATATAAAGTTATGCCTTCAGTTCTGGATATTGGAGATCCATTAAATGTACCTGGTTTTAGTTTAATATGTATCCATCCTTCTGAGCCTATATCATCTTTGATTAAATCAATAAACATTTCACCCGGCGATCCACCAAAGGATGCTTGCCTTGAAAGCTCTGATGCTGCAGTTTGACTGATTGAAAGATTAACGATCTCAGTCATTGTTATAAAAAGAAAATGGGCGATCCAGGGTTCGAACCAGGGACATCCTGCTTGTAAGGCAGGCGCTCTACCGCTGAGCTAATCGCCCTATAATTATTCATTCTAGTAGATGAAGTTGAAAATTTTATACTTAGTCTTTAAAAATTTCATGATTAAGTCAAAATTGAATAAATAAGATACAGTTTTATGAACTTAAACAATGAATATAACAATCAGAAAGATAGTGATCAAAACACTTTAGAGAGTTTTAAGATTTTAATATCAAATATAAAATATTTAAAAGATAAAACGTGGGGATGCCCATGGCAAAAAATACAGTCACATAAATCCTTGATCCCATTTTTAAATGAAGAAAGTAGTGAATTGATTGATGCAATATATGAAAAAAACGCGAATAATATTTGTGAAGAATTAGGTGATCTATTATTACAAATAATGCTTCATTCGGAAATTGGCTTTGAAGAAAAACAATTTGAATTAAAAGATGTTATTGAAAATTTAAATAAAAAAATTATTAATAGACATCCCTATATTTTTAAAAAAAAAGAAAAAGTATCATTAAAAAAATCACAAGAAATTTGGGGAAATATTAAAAATTCAGAAAATAAGACGTTCTATAAGAAATCATCAATTAGTAGACAATTGAATTCAAAAATAAAAAGTCTACCTGCAACTATAGGATCAAACCAGATTAGTAATACTGTTAAAGAATACGGTTTTAAGTGGGAAAGTAGTAAAAGGATTTTTGATAAATTAGATGAAGAAATATGCGAATTAAAAGAGGCAATAAAAAGCAAAAAGGCACATGATATCAAAGATGAATTTGGAGATGTTTACTTTACTTTAATAAGTCTTTCAAACTTTCTAAAAATAAATCCAGAATCATCTCTTCAAAAAACTAATAAAAAATTTTTAGACAGATTTGCAATAATGGAAGATCAGGTAGGAGATAATATTAAAAAACAAAACCCAAAAGATTTTCAGCGGCTTTGGGAAGTTGCTAAAAAAACACTAATGAGAGAAAAACTGAAAAAAAAATGAAAGATATGCCAACTTGGATAGATGAATATCACAAAGGCTCAAGATTTGGGCTCAATGGGAAAGTATTACTTAAAAAAAATTCTAAATATCAAGAAATTCTCATTATAGAGACTGATTTTTATGGTAAAGCTTTAATGTTAGATGGATGTTGGATGACGTCATTGAGAGACGAAAAATATTATCATGAATGTCTTGTCCATCCAGCGTTAAGTAGCATTGATAAGAAGTCTCACATACTGATTATTGGAGGAGGTGATGGTGGAACTGCAAGAGAATGCTTAAAATACACTCAAGTTGCAAAAATTGATTTGGTAGAAATTGATGAAGAAGTCATCAAAGTATCTAAAACATTTTTACAAGAAATTGGAGGTAGAGCGTGGAGTGATAAAAGATTAGCTATACATATTGATGATGGAGTTAAATGGGTGGAAAAAACTAAAGATAATTTTTATGATGTTATTTTTATAGATTGTTCAGATCCATCAGAATTTTCTAATTTATTATTTACAGATTCCTTTTATAAAGAATGTAAAAGAATACTCACGAAAAAGGGAATATTAGCGACTCAAAGCGAATCACCTGAATCATTCAAAAATATTCATATACATATTTTGAAATCACTCAATAAAATATTCAAATTATCTGAAACTATGTATTCATTTGTGCCAATATATCCAAGTGGTATTTGGAGTTGGACATTCGCTTCAGATGAAGAATTAAATTTATCAAAAGTCAATTACAAAGAAGTCATGGAAATAGAAAGTAATTGTGATGTTTGGAATTTAAATTTTCAAAATGCTGCATTCAAAATGATGCCAAATAAAATTGTAAAAGAACTCAATTCGTAAAATGTTCAATAAAAATTTATTTGATAACGAAAGTGCAATTTTTATGGGGGCTAAAAGAAATCCAGATGATTGTTCAATTGGAATATTCGGAGTCAATTATGATGGTACATGCTCTTATAAGTCAGGGACTAGATTTGGTCCAAATGCCATAAGGCAAGTAAGCACATGCTTAGAGACATTTTGTCCAAGATTAGGAAAAGATTTAGAAGATTTTAATTATGTTGATTTTGGTTCACTAGAAATAGATAAAAATGACTCAAAGTCTGTCATTAAAGCAGTCAAATCAGCAACAGATTTCATTATGAGTAAAAAGCTTACTCCCATTATGCTTGGAGGTGAGCACTCTATTACTAGTGGTGCTATTGAGGCGTTAGTAAATAAATATCCAGATCTGATTTTAATTCAACTAGATGCTCATGCAGATCTAAGAACCTCATATATGGGGAATAAACATAGTCATGCTTGTGCAATGCAAAGATGCTTAGATGTTTTACCTGAAAAAAGGATTTTGCAAGTCGGAATAAGAAGTGGTACCAAAGAAGAGTTTAAATTTATGAGTCAAAAAAAGCAATTAGTAAAACTCTTGCCAGGAGGAAATGCACAAGAATTTAAAAAAGCCCTTCTTCCTTACTCTAATTCGCCAATATATTTAACAATAGATTTGGATTGGTTTGATCCAAGTTTATTACCTGGTACGGGAACTCCAGAACCAGGAGGTTTTTTTTGGAATGACTTTGAAGTAATTCTTGAAACTCTAAAAGACTTTAGAATTGTCGCTTCAGATATTGTGGAATTATCTCCAGAAATTGATAATAGCGGAGTTAGTAGTATAGTTGCCGCAAAAGTACTGAGAAGCTTAATTATGTCAGTACAAAATATGCAATAAAAAATTTCTAAACTAGAGTATGAAAAGCTAAATAACTCATTAAATGTTTCATGGATTTGCTTAAAAGTCCACTTTATTCAAAATATATTGAGTCAAATGCAAAGTTAGTCAATTTTGCAGGTTGGGAAATGCCCATATCCTTTTCGGGATTAATAAACGAACATGAATCAGTAAGAACATCAGCAGGATTCTTTGATATTTCTCACATGGGTGTAATTTCTATTAGAGGAATTAATCCAAAAGAATATATTCAAAAATTTTTTCCTACTAATTTATATTCCTTTTCAGAAGGACAAGGGCTTTATACATTAATGCTTAATGAAAAAGGAGGAATAATAGATGACCTAATAATTTATGACCTTGGTCAACAAGAAGAGGATATCTCAGAAATTTTTTTAATAGTAAATGCGAGCAGATACCAAATTGATTTTTCTTGGATTAAAAATAATTTAAATACCAATAATATTTCAATATCAAATGCTAAAAAAAATAAGGTCCTCTTTGCACTACAAGGCAAAAAATCCTTTAAATTATTCGAAGAATGGATTAAATCATCGATTTCATATATCCCTTACTTTGGTTGTGAATATAAAATTTTTAAACATATTTCAACTGAAGAAAAAATTTTCTTTTCG
>QCTC01000025.1 GCA_003211315.1 Prochlorococcus sp. AG-670-O17
AATGGCTGTAATGGAGGCTCAGGGCTCGGTTTTAACAAATAAATATGCTGAAGGTCTTCCACAAAAAAGATATTACGGTGGTTGTGAATTTGTAGATGAGATAGAGGAACTTGCAATCGAAAGAGCAAAACAACTTTTTGATGCAGACTGGGCGAATGTTCAACCCCATAGTGGAGCACAAGCAAATGCAGCTGTTTTTCTAAGTTTACTTAAACCTGGTGACACAATATTAGGAATGGATCTATCGCATGGAGGACATTTAACCCACGGATCCCCAGTCAATATGAGCGGAAAGTGGTTCAATGCCGTTCACTATGGAGTTGATAAAGAAACTAATAAATTAAATTTTAATGAAATTAGAGATATTGCATTAGCTACAAAACCAAAACTAATTATTTGTGGATATTCTGCTTATCCAAGGAAAATTGATTTCGAGTCGTTCAGAAGAATCGCTGATGAAGTTGGAGCTTTTTTAATGGCTGATATTGCTCATATAGCAGGACTAGTAGCAACTAAACTCCACCCTAATCCAATTCCGTATTGTGATGTTGTAACTACGACAACACATAAGACCTTGAGAGGTCCAAGAGGAGGATTGATTTTATGTAAAGATAAGGAATTTGGAAAGAAATTTGATAAATCTGTTTTCCCTGGAACTCAGGGTGGTCCTTTAGAACATATTATCGCAGCTAAAGCTGTCGCCTTTGGAGAAGCCTTACAACCCAACTTTATTAGTTACTCAAAACAGGTTATCAATAATGCAAAAGTTCTGTCTTCAACTTTAATTAAAAGAGGAATAGATATTGTTAGTGGAGGAACTGATAATCATATTGTTTTACTTGACTTAAGAAGTATTAATATGACTGGTAAAGTTGCTGACTTACTTGTAAGTGAAGTTAACATAACAGCAAATAAAAATACTGTCCCGTTTGATCCTGAATCCCCTTTTGTAACCAGTGGGTTGAGATTGGGAACTGCAGCTTTAACTACTAGAGGTTTTAATGATGATGCTTTTGTTGAAGTTGGTGAAATTATTGCTGATAGATTACTCCATCCAAATGATTTATTAATAGAAAAAAAATGCAAGGAAAGGGTATTAACTTTATGTAATCGTTTTCCTCTTTATGAAGTCGAACTTGAAGCATCAATCAAATGATCCTAACTGTAAAGGGGTTGAAATTCTTTCTATAGGAACTGAGTTACTTTTAGGAAATATAGTAAATACTAACTCTCAATGGATTTCAGAGGAGTTATCAACTTTAGGACTTAACCATTTTAGACAGTCAACTATTGGAGATAATTCTGAAAGGATTTCTAAGCTAATTAAAGAAATATCTTTAAGAAGTAATTTATTAATTACTACAGGTGGTCTTGGCCCTACTCCAGATGACTTAACTACTGAGGCAATAGCTAAATCTTTTAATGCAACTCTTTATGAAAGAGAATATTTATGGGATCAAATAAAAAAAAAGCTTTCAATTTCAGGTTCAAGTTTCAACAGATCTAGTTTAAAAAAACAATGTTTTTTTCCAAAAGATGCTCAAATTATTAATAATCCTAGAGGCACTGCTCCTGGCATGATATGGAACCCAATTGAGGGATTTACCATCCTGACTTTTCCAGGAGTGCCAAGTGAAATGAAAGAAATGTGGAAAGAGACTGCTGTTGACTATATTAAAAATAATTTTTCAGATGGTTATATATTTTTCTCAAATACTCTTAAATTTTCAGGAATAGGAGAATCTACCATTTCAGAAAAGATTGATACCCTTTTAAAACTAAAAAATCCAACTGTCGCACCATATGCGAATTTAGGAGAGGTTAAACTGAGAATAACGGCAAAGGCTAAAAATGAATTAGAAGCAAGAAAAATAATTAATCCAATAAAAGAACAATTAAAAAAACAGTTTGAGAAATATATTTTTGGTGAAAATGATGATAGTTTATCAAGTGTATTAATTAAGGAATTAGTAAAAAGAAAAGAATCTCTGGTTTTTGCAGAATCCTGTACGGGAGGTCTTCTATCTTCTTCTATCACCAAAATCCCGGGTTCATCGCATGTATTTAAAGGTAGTATTATTTCGTATAGTAATGAACTTAAACAATCATTATTAAATATCCCAGAAAATTTGATAAAAAAATTTGGTGCCGTTTCTAAGGAGGTTGCTGAAACCATGGCAATTAATGCAAATGAAAAACTAAATTCTGATTGGTCTATTGCAATTAGCGGCATTGCCGGTCCAAATGGAGGAAATAATGATAAGCCTGTTGGGTTGGTTTATATCTCAATTGCAGGACCAAATGATCACATCACCAATATTAAAAAAATATTTAGCTCAACTAGAAATAGAATTGAAATTCAAAGACTAAGTGTAAATGTGTGTTTAAACAGCCTAAGATTAATCTTATTATCTAAAAGTAAATAACTTTTCTACAAATTGAGTCAAGATACCTTATTCGATAAAGTGTGGGATTTACACAAAGTGGCCAATCTTCCTGGCGGCTTGGATCAAATATTTATTGGTCTTCACCTTATTCATGAAGTTACTAGCCCACAAGCATTTGGAGCTTTAAAAGATAAAAATTTAAAGGTAAAATTTCCTCAAAGAACTGTAGCAACAGTTGATCACATTGTACCAACAGATAATCAAAGCAGGCCTTTTAAAGATAATCTGGCAGAACAAATGATCGACACTCTTGAAAAGAACTGTATCGAGCACAAAATTAAATTTTTTAATATTGGTAGTGGTAATCAAGGAATTGTACATGTAGTAGCTCCTGAACTTGGTTTGACCCAACCAGGGATGACTATCGCTTGTGGAGATTCTCATACATCAACTCACGGAGCATTTGGTTCAATTGCTTTTGGTATTGGTACTAGCCAAGTAAGAGATGTACTTGCTAGTCAAACCATAGCCATGAATAAACTCAAAGTCAGACAAATTTGGTGTGAAAATAAATTATCAAATGGAATTTATGCTAAAGATTTAGTACTACATATTATTAATCAACTAGGAGTAAAAGCAGGAGTTGGATATGCCTATGAATTTGCAGGTCCAGCCATAAGTGCATTATCAATGGAAGAAAGGATGACCATATGCAATATGTCCATTGAAGGTGGAGCAAGATGCGGTTATATCAATCCTGATGAAAAAACCTTTAGTTATATGAAGGATAAATTATTCTCGCCTCAAAACGAAAATTGGGAAAATGCGGTTAAATGGTGGAAATCATTAGAAAGTAGTGATAATTGTATTTATGATGATGTTTTCAAGTTAGATGCCTCTAAAGTAGAACCAACTATTACATGGGGTATTACGCCTGGACAAAGTATCGGCGTAAATCAAAAAATTCCTTTATTAAACGATATAAATCCAAACGACCAATTTATAGCTGGAGAGGCATATGAATATATGGGTTTCAAACCTGGACAATCAATTAAAAATACCCCTATTGATGTTTGTTTTATTGGAAGTTGTACAAATGGAAGAATAAGTGATCTAAGAGTTGCCGCTCAAGTATTGGAGCATCATAAAGTAGCAAAAAACATAAAAGCTTTTGTTGTTCCAGGCTCAGAAAAGGTTGCAAAAGAAGCAAAAGAAGAAGGTCTGGATAAGATATTCATAAATGCAGGGTTTCAGTGGAGAGAGCCTGGTTGCTCAATGTGTTTAGCAATGAATTCAGACAAACTCATAGGAAATCAAGTCAGTGCCAGTTCTAGCAACAGAAATTTTAAAGGGAGGCAGGGATCTCCAAATGGAAGAACATTACTAATGAGTCCAGCAATGGTTGCCGCTGCATCAATTACAGGGAAAGTCAGTGATGTAAGAGATTTTATTAACAAATGAGTATAAAATTCAAACCTCCAATGGGAAAATTTTCTCGATTAAATGGTAAATGTATCTCATTAGTTGGAGATGATATTGATACTGATAGAATAATTCCTGCTCGATTTCTTAAATGCATTGATTTTGATTCATTGGGTAAATCTGTTTTTGATGATGATCGTAAAACTCTTAAAGGTAATCACCCCTTCGATTTAGAGACTAATAAGGGTTCCTCAATACTTATAGTTAATAGTAATTTTGGATGTGGTTCAAGTAGAGAGCATGCTCCTCAAGCATTAATGAGATGGGGGATAAAAGCCATCATTGGAGAAAGTTTTGCAGATATTTTTTACAGTAACTGTATTGCGATTGGCATTCCATGCTTTACTCTTCCAAAAGAATCAATAAAAAAAATCCAGCAATATTCAGATATTAAGAATTTATTCTTAGAGATTGATCTTTTCAAGTCCACCGCAAAAGCAAAAGATTTGAAATTTAATCTTGAAATAAAAGAAACTTCAAAAAAAATGTTTTTATCTGGAGAATGGGATGCTACGGCAAAACTTCTTGAGAATACGGATTTGATTGAAAATAAATTAAATGATTTACCTTACATAAAATTTAATATTAATTAAGCTATTTGAAACCAAATAAAGTAAAAAGAATCCCCCCTGACTCGTTGTAAGGTTGATAAAAAATACCTATTTCGTATGATCTCTTTTTCCAATTTAATGATATTTTAGAATTAGTAAAATCACCATAATTTTCTGAATCACTATCTAAATTAAGGGTTGCATTACTTTTAAGAATTAAAGGTCCAAATAATTGTTGATCAAAGGCAATATCTAGAGTGAATTTATCATAAATCTGATCAAATTTGAACATACTATCACCACTTCGTATCTTATAAAAAGGAAAAATACTTACCCTTGAATAATCGAAAAACTTTCTTTTAAAATTACCAACAATATATTCCGGACCAGCACCGAACCCTATATATTCTTGATGATTCCCACTTTCGTATAAAGAATAAAATAGTTTTAGATTTGTATTAAGACTAAGTCCTTTTTTTATTGGCTCATAAATGTATGTAAAAGAACTATCAACAAATTTATTTGAGGTGTTATCAACAAATAATGGAAACTGTTGACTCAATGAATAATATAGATTGCCTTTAAAACTTGTAACCAAATCTTTATTATTCAGTGATTCACCTTTTATATTTGCCAATCCGAAAGATAAAACTTCACTCTTTTTAATGCCATTAACTTCCCAAGTATTTTGCTTTTCTAATTTCGAACCATAACCTGTATAAATTTCAACTTCACCTTTTGAACCGTTCCAAACCCTATCCCTAAAAACTCCATAAAAGCTTTTATCCCATTTTGAATTTAAAAAAGTAATTTCTTTATTTAAATTAGACTTGACTCTTATAGAATCTGAAGATTTATCACTGTCAAAAGAATTGATTTGCTTATCTATCTCCAAATTCCAGCTCCCAATTTTTCCTTTAGTTTGCGAATTAAGACCAAAATAATCTTCTAATGTTGTATTTCTCTTAACCCTATCTGCAGTAATTGAATCTCCTTTATTTACAAAACTTTTTGTATGACCTTTTAGGGATCGTTGAAGTAAAAATTGTGGTTCTATATCAAGCACAAAATCATTAAATAAATTTATAGTATTAAATTTTCTTCCAATGAAATAGCCATCTTTATCCACATTGTCATAACCTAAATTCCATCTATTTTCATAAGAAAAACCTTCTCCAGATTTCGTTAAAGTTCTTTCTCCAAACCAAAAGGGAAAAGAAATTTTGTCATCAAGAATTAAATAATTTAAAGCTGATTTGAATCTTAATTTTTCTTTTCTAGAAATAACTTCAAGTGAATTGATCTCTATCTTAACTTGCTTTAATTCAAGTAAATCATTAGTAAAAAAAGCTTTTTCACTCTTCCATTTTTCTCCATCAATTTCTACTTTATCAGTAATAAGTATCCAATTACTAACAGCATTAGGAGTATTTAAAACTTTTTCCTTATATATCTCCTTTGAAATTTCAATATTTTTAATATCTGAAGTTTCAAAATTAGAAAACAAATCCTCAATAAGATTATCTGTTTTTATTAATCCTTTGACATCTAACAAATACCCTTTCTTACTGTTGAAATCATATTGAAAGCTATTCATCTTGAATAGTTGGTCACCAATACTCAAGGTGATATTTCCTTTGGCACTTACAGTTTTTTGTGTTTTGTCATAAATTAAACTATCAGCTTTAAGAATATGACCTTTATAAACAACAAGGACATTACCCTTTGCCTCTAAAACATTATTTTCTTCAGATTGTATTTCAGATTGAATCTCTAACTCGTTTTTGTTACCGTTATTGTTGGCCAATAGTAATCGAGACTCGTCCCTATATTTTTGTAAGGTCTTATCTGTAGAATTACTTTTATATTTTTCAAATAATCTATTACGGGAAACATTAAGGTGTTTGGGATAAACAACATCTACCCAATTGACAACTTTTGATTGAGGTAAAACTTTTGCATCACTAGCAAAAAATTGTGTTGCTTTCCCCGAAGGAGATAAGTTTATTAATGCAGAAACAAAAAATATAGCTTTTATAAGATTTCTAATCTTCAAAATGATGAGCAAATTATATTAGAAAATTAATCTTGAGGACTTTCTAAGTCTTTTCTATTAGGCGTTCTTGTGGGGTCACTAGCTAAAAAACCAAATAGGAAGATTCCTACGAAGAAAAATACGATTGTGTAAACTGAGATTTTTAAGGCGAGCATGGAATTGCAATTGCTAACAGATTTATATCTTATTAAATTTATATTTAAATTATGTGAAAAGGTTTACTTTTTGTATTTTTGGTAAAGTTTGAAATACTTTGTACATTTAAAGATTGGTTAACAAAACACTTTAATCATCATGATCATCCCAAGGATCGGTTAGTTTTGCTGCTTTTGGACCGAAAGCTGTCCATAGTCCAAAACCAGTTAAAGCCAATAGCAAAGCAAGTATAGTTACTGCTACAGAAACAGCAGGATCTGGTGCGGATGATAAAGTTTGCATCAATTTTGGTGAATTTGTGAACAATTTATGTATGAACTCTTATACAATAACGAAATATATTCGATTTAGAGAAATTACTATGGGCCAAAAAACTGCATTAGGAACTCTTTTAAAAGCTATTGGCAATTCAGGTCAAGGAAAAGTTGTTCCTGGATGGGGAGCTGTTCCTATCATGACCGTCATAGGCTTACTTTTACTAGTTTTTCTTGTTATCCTCTTACAAATATATAATCAATCTTTACTCCTTCAAGGATTCTCAGTCGATTGGAATGGGAACTAAACCCCTTTAATTACTTTTTAAAGAGTGATTTAATTTTTATTGTGTAAATAATTTTTAAATAAGTAAAAGTTTATAATTTCATTATTAAGAAAATAAAAATCTTTTTTAACCTTTTGTCCTCATGCACATTTGGAAAACTTATTATGTTTCTATTTTATAATTTATAAAAACTTAAGATACAGTTGCAATTATGAATAATAATGAGAAATTTATAATTGGGTTAGGCAATCCTGGTAAAGAATATATCAAAAATCGACATAACATTGGATTTTTACTACTTGAAAGTTTTTCGGAAAAATATGATTCTAAATTTATTCTGAAAAATAAGCTAAAAAGTTTGTATTCAGAATTCAAAATAAATGATTCAACTTATAGATTATTTATGCCCAACACTTTTATGAATAATAGTGGAGATGCCGTAAGAGCAATAGTGGATTGGTACAAAATAGATTTAGATCAGCTTTTTATAATAGTTGATGATATTGATCTACCTCTAGGCAAAATTAGATTTAGAAAAAAAGGCAGTTCTGGAGGACATAATGGTCTTAAAGATATTATTAAGAAATTGCAGACTGAAAATTTCAATAGGATAAAAATAGGTATAGGGTCCCCACCCTTTAATGAAAAAGAAAAAAAATTCAACACTATTTCTCATGTTTTAGGTAATATATCTTCAAAAGAGAGTTCAACTTTAGATAGAGTTTATAAACAATTAATCAAATCACTTATAGATCTAAATGTTGAAAATGAAAATTATATTATTAGTGAATTAAATTCTTTCCATAGGGAAAAGAATCAATAAATGAAAGCGAAGCCTGAAACAACCGCACATGTAAGTGTAAAAGAATACTGTTTTACGAAAAAAGAAGTAAAAGGAGTCGTGGAAGCAAGCGATTTCAAGTGGTCTTTCATATGGTCATTTGGAAAGGGAGTTTTATTAGTAACCCCCCCACTAGGCAGAGCATTGATTGAAGATTCATTATTGAGATTTCTTTTAAAGAAAGATTATGAGCTTGAAGCAGGAAATCAATATAAATTTACTATTTCAGCCAAGTTTTAGTCTTGATTTTTTCACTTACATCAAATTTAATATTAAAAAAATCTTCCATAATTATTAATGCAGCTAATGCATCTAAATTTTTATTCAAAATAAATATCTCTCTTGGTAAAAAACATTTTATGCCTATTAAAGGGAAAATATCAAAATATCTTTGCTTAGCTCTATAAGTTGAATTCTTTTCTTCAGCAATAATCAAATCAGGCTCAAACTGATTTAAATATTTTATGTAATTTTTACTACTTGTTCCATTACCAATTAACAACTGAACGTTTTTTTCGCTCTGATATTTTTTTTTAACGTATTTTAAAAGTAGATGACTCTTAATAACTACTGCTTCATAAACTTTTTTTTCTTTTATGTCAGCTATTATCACACCACATTTTGATAGACCCGGATCAATAGCTATAACTTTAGACATCTACGATTCTGGATAATTTATATTAAGTTCAACAACCACGGGTTGAGCAGTCTTGCTATTAATCAAAGAGACTACTTCTAATTCAAAATTAGTTTTATAATTTTTATTTAAAAAGTTTCTTAATTCTTTTACTGAATCGCTTCGTAATTTAATTTCATTAGTAAGAGAACCTCTTCTCTTAATTTCTGCCAAACTAGTGGATAGTAGAAAATTTAAATTATCACCAAAATCTTTTTTTTCAAAATCTTCTTGTTTGAAATCTATTTTAGTTATTTTTTCACCTTTTCTAACTATTATCTTATTTTCTGTTATTTCAGGAAAAGCATACACAAAGTTTTCTCCGGTTAAAACGTTCCTTACAGATTTTATATTAATTACCCAATCACCTCCTTCTAAAATAGTATTTTGCATCTCATCGATATGATTTTTCCTTAATAACAATAAATTGGTAACCTCTTTATTTTTGGGTTTAACTATTTTATGTGTATATCTATTGGCATTGATAATAATTCTTTCTATTTTAGATTTGATATCGTCTAAGTTAGAAGAACTTATCTCTGAAATAATTAAAGATTGACCACTTCTTATTACAAATTTTCCACTCCTTAATGCTACTATACTCCTCTCTAATTGTTTAAATTCAGTCTCTTTGGCCTTAATTTTATTTTCTAGTTTTTCTCTTTCTTTTTCTAAAGGTAATAAAACTTGTTTACTTTCTTGAAGTTTTTTCTGTAAATCTCCTAGCCTAAATAGCCCAACTCTCAACTGTCTATTTACTAGTATCATTAAAAATAAAGATGAAGCACTTATCAAGCTGCCTGTCAAAATTGTAATTAAAATTGCCGTTTTTTTTGGTCTTAACTTTAGAATACTAAATCTAGCCTTTCCTATCTTTGAACCTAATAAGTCACCTAACGTTGAAATTAAACCTCCAAGCACTAATAAGAAAATAATGAAAAGCCAACCAGACACAATATTTATTTATTTATTTATTTATTACATAATAGGGAATTAATTGATTAAATATCAATTAAATCTTTTTGAAAGTGCTATTGGATCAAAAACAGTAATTTTCTTTCTTTCAATAGTTAGTAATCCTGAATCTTTCAAATCTCCTAATAATCTTGTAATCGTTACTCTTGTAGAACCTATTGCCTCTGCTATAGCTTGATGAGAAAGTCTCAAATCAATAGTAATACCCTTTTCACTTGCCACTCCAAAATCTCGGCACAAAACCATCAAAAAACTTACTAAGCGAGATGACATGTCTCTATGTGTAAGAGTTTCTATCATTGTTTCTGTTTGTAGAATCCTGCTTGAAAGGCCTTGCAAAAGTAAAAGACCAACGGATGCATCTGATTCAATTGCTCTCAAAACAGAATTGGCAGGAGCTGTAATTATTTCAACTCTCGTAAAAGCAATCGCGTGATAAAAACGATCAGACCTATGTCCTGTTAAGAGAGATAAAACGCCAAAAAGGCTATTTTCTCTCAATAATGCAACAGTAATTTCTTCTCCTGATTCATAAACTCTTGATAGTCTTACTGCTCCTCTTCTTATTAAATAAACTCTTTCAGCAGGATCTCCAGGGAAAAATATTGTTTTCGATCTCTCAACCATTTCTGTACTAGCCCCTTCAAGACCCTTTATAACTTCCATTAATGTTCTATTAATGGGAAAACGCTCACCAATAGTATTAATAGTATTTTGTCCGGAAGGTTGCGGAGTTAAGCGGCTGAATCCTCTAGAAGCAGGTGACATAAATATCTTTACTATTAAAAAACTTAAGGAGACAGCAAGAAATATCTTGTATCAACGGTAACATTTTTTAATTCTTATATTTTTCTTTGAAGATTATTATAGAAAATTCTTTCTTCTAAAAAGCTACTTTAAGGAAAATTACACTATATGCAGTGTTCTTAAATTCAAACTATACTGGATATAGAAAAGCAAATTTAAATAATGGTAGCAATTTCATCCAATAGTCATTTAACAAGTAATCATGAAGTTGTAAACATAAATAAAAATAAAGAAATTAAATTAAGAAAGATAAATCAAAATGGGCAAATTCAGATTTATCAATCTTCCTACCGAGGAAGTTATTCATCCATTATCAGAGATTCGCTAAGAAATGCAGCTTTAGGAAGAAAAGTACTTTTAGTTCAATTAATGAAGGGAGGGGTAAAACAAGGAATTTCCAATGCTCAAAAGCTTTGCGGTAATCTTACCTGGATAAGATCTGCAAACTCTTATGATCAATATGAGTCAGAAAACATAAACAATAATATGTCAAACTCTATAAATAATTCAATAATAGAATTATGGGATTTCTGCAAAAAAGAATTACTTTCTGGAGAATATGATCAAATTATTCTTGATGAAGTTTTTTTAGCTGTAGAGATGAATATTATCAGTAAAGATGATTTAATTTCAACACTTGAAAACCGATTTATAACAGGAGATGTAATCCTTACTGGCACATCTATTCCGAAAAATTTCCTATTAATGGCTGACCAAATTACAGAACTTCGCTCATAAAAATTATGCTCAAAAATGATCTCTGGATAAACCAAAAAGCTTCTGAAGGAATGATAACTCCTTTTCAATCAAATTTAGTCAGACATTTAGATCCTAAGAATAAAAAAAATGCTGTTTTAAGTTATGGATGTTCTTCATATGGCTATGATTTAAGACTATCTTCTAAAGAGTTTTTAATATTTAAACATGTCCCAGGAACCGTTATGAATCCGAAGAAGTTCAATCCTGATAATTTAGAAAAAACGATTCTTCAAGAAGATAAAGACGGTGAATTTTTTATTTTACCAGCTCATTCCTATGGCCTAGGAGTTGCTTTAGAGAGAATGAAAGTACCAGAAAATATTACTGTTATATGTATAGGTAAAAGTACTTATGCTCGTCTAGGAATAATAGTAAATACGACTCCAGCCGAGGCAGGTTGGGAAGGTCATCTTACATTAGAATTCAGTAACAGCTCAGGTGCAGATTGTAGGATTTATGCAAATGAAGGCATTTGTCAACTATTATTCTTTGAGGGTGATCCTTGCTCCACAACATATGAAGAGAGGAAAGGTAAATATCAAAATCAACCAGAACAAGTAACTTTAGCAAAAATTTAATATGAGTAAAGTTGAGCTAATTTCACTAACACCAGATGCAGAAAAAACAATGGCTTATATTGCCAGGGTTTCTAATCCCTCTAATCAGGCTAATGATAAATTCGCCGGATTATTAAGATATTGTATACAACATGAGCACTGGTCAGTTTTTGAACAATCCTGCATGACATTAAAAATCGAAACTAATAGAGGTATAGCAGCTCAAATTCTTAGACATAGATCATTTACTTTTCAAGAATTCTCACAAAGATATGCTGAAACAAATTTACTAGGAAATGAAATCCCTATCCCAAACTTAAGAAGACAAGACAAAAAGAATCGCCAAAATAGCATTGATGACATTCCGGGTGAACTTCAAATAAAATTTTCAAAGAAAATTTCAAAACACTTTCAAGAGGCAAATAAATTATATGAAGAAATGCTAGATGAAGGTATTGCAAAGGAATGCGCTAGATTTATTATGCCTCTAGCTACCCCTACAAGAATCTATATGACAGGTTCATGTAGGTCATGGATTCACTATATACAGTTAAGATCAAAAGAAGGAACACAAAAAGAACATATGGAAATAGCTGAAGACTGCAAGAAAGTATTTATCAAATATTTTCCATCTGTATCTGAAGCATTGAATTGGAAATAAAATTTATCCGTGACTTCTCGGAGAAGATTGATAATTTTTATTTTCTTTGATTATTGAGAATTCCGAATTTAGAATTTGTGAATCCGCTCTGAAATTATCGTTTACATTATTTAGAGATTCTTTAATAGTTTGTTCTGCCTGTTTTCCAATAAAAGTAAATTCTAAATTGGCATCTTCATCAAAAATATTTACTTGTGGAATTCCATTAACATTATAATTTCTTATGTATTTTTCCCATTTCGGATTATCTACATTTAAAAAAACAAAATTAATATCTTTTTCATATTCATTTTTAAGATCATCAACTTTTGGAGCCATTTCCTTACAAACTTCGCACCATTCTGCATAAAATTCAAGAAAAGTAGGTTTATTATTTGTAAAAGCTATTTCTGGATCAATAGATGATTGTCCAAATTTTTTAAGAAGAAAAGTAGGTTGAAATATAAAATTTTTCAATCCAAGTACAGAGCAAATAATTAAGGCAAAAAATAATATAAGTATCGACTTTTGGGACGAATTTAAAAAAGATTCTTTATTTCCAGATTCCATTATCTAATTATTAACTTTTAATATTTTATATAGATAATATAAGTAAAGAGAATATTATTCTTTTTACTTTTAATCAACTGATAATATAAATAAAAACTCGCATAATACTTATATTTATAGAAATAATAATATGCAATCAATATTTGGGACTGATGGAATTAGGGGAAGATTTGATAAGGAATTAACATATCCATTAGCCTATAAGGTTGGATATGCTTTAGGAGTTATCACGAAAGCCAACAATCCAATACTACTTGGAAGAGATACGAGAGTAAGTGGGGATATTCTTCTTGAGGCTATATCAAGA
The DNA here is from genome assembly GCA_003211315.1 of Prochlorococcus sp. AG-670-O17. Classification (GTDB taxonomy): domain Bacteria; phylum Cyanobacteriota; class Cyanobacteriia; order PCC-6307; family Cyanobiaceae; genus Prochlorococcus_A. The sequence goes on from QCTC01000025.1 coordinate 13,306, forward strand.
GGTATTAATGCAGCAGGAAAAGAATTTATATATTTAGGAATCTGTCCTACACCAGCTATCCCTTTCTTAATAAAAAAAGAAAAATTTAGTAGTGGGATTATGATATCTGCGAGTCATAATCCTCCTGAATATAATGGTATTAAAATTTTTGATAATAATGGAGAAAAAATTAAAAAGGAATATGAAAATCAAATAGAACTTATTTTAGATACGGCAAACGAACTTAAATCGTCTACTTATAAAAAAACACCTATAAAGGAAAATAACGACCTTTTTAACATCTATACCGAAGGACTTATTAATACTATGGGGGATGACAACTTAAATGGTATGAATATAATTTTGGATACATGTTACGGATCTGCAACTACCTGTGCGGCAGGTATTTTTAAGAAACTAGGCGCTAATGTAAAAGTCATTAATAATGAGCAAGATGGCTTAAAAATAAATTTAAATTGTGGTTCTACATGCTTGGACCCACTAATTAAAGCCATAAAAGAGAATAGTGCTGATATGGGATTTAGCTTCGATGGAGACGCCGATAGAGTTATTGGAGTTGATTCAAAAGGAAATATCCTAGATGGGGATCACATACTATTTCTCTGGGGAAGAGAACTTTTAGAAGAAAAATTACTGATAAATAACACAATTATCTCAACAAGAATGGCCAATTTAGGTTTTGAAAATACTTGGAATGAAATTGGTGGTATTTTACATAGAACCGAAGTTGGAGATAAATACATATTTGAAGCAATAAAGTCAAAAAAGGCCTTATTAGGAGGGGAACAATCAGGTCATATACTTTCAAGAATTAATAACTTTTCTGGGGATGGAATATTAACTGCAATTCAAATCTCAAAATACTGCAAGAAAAAAAATATCAGTTTAAGTTCTTGGCTTAATAGTAGCTTTTTACCATATCCTCAAAAACTAACAAATATTTTGTTAAATTTTGACTTTAAAAATATCGATAAATCATATAAGCAATTAATAAGTGAAACTATAGAAAGTTTTTCAAATATTAAAAAGGATAATTGTAGAGTTTATATACGCCCAAGTGGTACAGAGCCTGTTTTACGTATATTAGTTGAAGCACAAAATAAAAAAGAAGTAGATTCTTTATCAACAAAAATCACAACGGAACTTAGTTCAAAAATCAATGAAATATCTAAAATTTTTTAATCAAATTTTCTTGTAAATACTTTCATAAATCTTAAGTTGTTTTAAAATTACATATTTTTCTCTATTAGTTTGAATTTTATTTGGATTAAAACTTTGATAAGGTTGAACATCTTGATTTGTTAATTTTTTGAACTTTATACTTTCGGATATTGTGAGCTCCATATGATCAAAAAGCTCTCTTACATCTGTTTTAATGAAGATTAAGGATCCTTTTTTCATTGAATTTGAAAGTAAATTTATTAATTTAGGTTGAATTACACGTCTTTTATGATGTTTCTTTTTAAACCATGGATCAGGAAAATTAAAAGAAATACTATTTATAAAATCAATAATTAATTTATTATCTGAATGATCAAAAATATTATTCGCATTACCAAATGAAAAATATAAATTCTTATTTTCTCTACTTTGCATTTTCAAATTAGCATTTAAAACTAATTTTTCTCTAATCTCAATTCCTATATAATTCCAATTTTTGTTTTTAAGTGATAATTCAAATAAAAAATCACCTGAAGCGCAACCGACATCCAAATGGAGAGGTAATTTTGGATTTTCAAAAACTTGACTCAATGGAGGTATTGGATCTATTTCAAAGAAATTTTTACTGAGTGGATTTACATGCTGTCTCATAAAAATTATTTAATTATTGTTTAGCAGAAATTAATATGGTGCATATTATTCATAACTATGACAATAATAAGTTAACAAGCTCTTGGGTGAGGTTTAATAATTATGTGTGTAAAAATAAAAAGTTTTGAACAGTCTTAATCAGCTTTCCATTTGGCTATCTTTTCAACTTTCAATAATCTTTATAGTTGGTCTTCCTTTAACTCTATTTTGTTGGTCTATAAAAAACAAAAGCAAAGCCATTACAAAACTTCTATCAAATTATTGGAAGATATCAATTCTATTCTTCATAAGTCTTATCCTCCTAATTGGCGAGTTCAACTACGCACTCTTAATTACAAATATTTCGACACTAATAATGACAATCTCAGTATGGTTTTGGAACGATATAAATGAGGAGTTAAATGAATATAGAATATCTCATGCATTAACTACAACTACGAAAGTTTGGAGATGGTCTATAACTTTTATATCGTTCAGTTTTTTAATTCAAAGTTTAAATAATATTAATTGCATATCTTTTATTAATTCTGCTGCATGTGAAATTTGGCTTAAACCTGCAACAAATTTCTACTTGATTTTAAAAAATTTATTTAATTTCTTATTTGGAGCTAGTTTTTCTCAACCAGTTGCAAAATTTTTAGGATTATTTGCTTTATTAATATATACATTAGGTTTATTGCAGTGGGCGATAATTAAACTCCCAAAGAGCGGCAGGAATTCTGGTTTTTCGAATTATGGCAGAGATTGATTTAATCAAAAACTTAGAATATATAAGTTTTATGATTCTAAATAGAATTTTAAAACTACAAGGTTACTTATTTAGAATAGATTCTAAAGAATTTTTAGACATAATAATTTATAAAGGATTTAGTAGCTCTAAAACTCACCAAACTGAAATTTACTCAGAAAAAAAGTTATAAAATATGATCATTTTTTTTACAAAGTTCATATTATTTAGGGCACCCTTAATTAAAGGGTTAGAGGAAATTATAAGAGAGAATGAAAACTCTCTCTTTTTTTTTAGATCAGAAAAATTGGATTAAAATCAGCTCTTTATAAATTAATAATATTTGCACATCTCTCGCATAATTTAGTATTTTCTATTCCCTTAACTGTAATATTTTGATAATGCCAACATCTATCACATTTAAGACCTTTAGCTTTAAGAATCTGAATCTTCCCAAGTTCATTATTATCGATACTTAAACAATCCTTAGATAAATTATTAACTACATTAAAATCAGAAACTATCAACCAATCACGGTATAAATCCACTTCTTGATTGCCAAACTTGTCAAGCCAAGCAAGAGAATTTTTAAATACCTCATTTCCAGGGAGGTAATTAACCTCAGTCTCAAGAGCTGCTCCAATCAATTGTTGGGTTCTACAACCTTCTATTGCTTTATTAATTTCTACTCGCAATGTTCTTAAATTTGAAATGTGTTCATTAAGTTCAGGATTAAGCCATGACTTAGGCAAGTTTGGCCATCCTCTTTGAAATACTGACTTTTCAATAGTTGAATATGGAATATTTTGCCAAATATCTTCGGCCATATGACAAAGTACTGGAGAGATAATAACCGCTAAATTTTCTACAATTTTCGACATCACATACTGACAAGATCTCCTTCTAAATTGAGATTTAGCACTTACATATAATCTATCTTTTGCGATATCTAAATAAAAATTAGATAACTCCACAACACAAAAACTTTGCAAAATTTGAAAAAACTTTGAAAATTCGTAATTTTCATATGCAATTGTTATTTGATCTGAGACTTCAACTAGTCTGTTTAACATCCATTGATCTAATAACGGCAACTGATCAATATCAATTGCCTCTAAAGCAGGATCATAATCATGAATATTACCTAAGAGATATCTAGCTGTATTTCTTACTTTTCTATAAACATCTGAAAGTTGTTTTAAAATATTTGATCCAATTGGGACGTCAACTGAGTAATCAACAGAACTGACCCAAAGCCTAAGCACATCTGCTCCATAGGCAGGTTGAACTTTTTGGTTAGGACCACCATTAATAATAATATTAGGATCAACAACATTACCTAAGGATTTACTCATTTTTCTTCCATTTTCATCTAAAGCAAATCCATGAGTTAGAACTTTCTTATATGGCGGCTTATTATTTACTGCTACCGAAGTTAGTAAAGATGATTGAAACCAACCTCGATGTTGATCAGATCCCTCTAAATATAAATCGGCTGGATATTGCAATTCATCCCTTTGCTCGCAAACAGCAGCCCAGCTAGAGCCTGAATCAAACCAGACGTCCATAGTATCTAGACCTTTTTCCCAACGATCAGATTCATCTCTATATTTTTCTGGCAATAGTTTCTTCTCATCCCAGGCCCACCATACATCTGCTCCATACTCCTCAAATAAACTTTTTATATGGTTAATAGTTTCAGTATTAAGTAGTATTTCTTTCCCTTCCTTTTCGTAGAAGACAGGTATTGGTACTCCCCACGACCTTTGCCTAGAAATACACCAATCACCTCTTCCAACAACCATTGAATAAATTCTTTTTTTTCCAGTATTTGGCATCCATTCAACATCTTCTATTGATTGCAAAGCTGAAGATCTAAATCCCTCTACTGATGCAAACCATTGTTCAGTTGCTCTAAAAATTGTAGGTTTTTTAGTTCTCCAATCATAAGGATATCTGTGTTTATATTTTTCTTTTAAAAGGAGTAAGTTATTTTTCTCCAAATCTTGAATAATCAAATCATTAGCATCTTTTAATACATTTAAGCCGCAAAACTTTTCAGCATGATTATTCAAATTACCTTTTTCATCGACAATACAAGTTATGGGTAATTGATATTTTTGCCCAACATTAAAATCATCCATGCCATGACCTGGGGCAGTATGTACAATTCCTGTACCAGATTCAGTGGTTATGTAATCACCCCCAATTAAAATATTGCAAACCTTATTTTTTGTGGGGTGCTGATATTCAATGCCCTCTAGCAATGAACCTTTTAAATCTAATAGAATATTAAATTTTCTATGTAGCTTTTCACAAATTTCAGAAATCAAATCTTTAGCAAAAAGATATATATTGCCGTTTTGATCGGAGGCAAAAACATAATTTATTCTAGGATTAACAGCTACTGCTTCATTAGCAGGAATTGTCCATGGAGTAGTAGTCCATATAGCGATAAATAATTTATTTAAATTAGAAAGTAATTTGATTCTAAGATCTTTTTCTTCAAACTTCAGAAGGACTGCATCTGATAATTTAGTAATTTTTAAAGAAACATAAATACTTTTTGAAAAATGCTCCTCAGGATACTCTAGTTCTGCTTCTGCAAGTGCTGTTCTAGAACTGGGACTCCAGTGAACAGGTTTCAAACCTCTATATATGTAGCCATTTAAAAACATTTTTCCAAAAACACCAATCTGAGCAGACTCATAATTTTTTTTCAGGGTTAAATATGGATTATCCCAATCTCCCCAAATACCCCATCTCTTAAAACCTTCTAGTTGATTATTAATCTGAATCTTGGCATAATCTGTTGCTTTTTTTCTTAAAGCTAAAGAATCTAAATTTCGTCTTTCATTGGATTTTAAATTTTGTAGAACCTTCAACTCAATTGGTAACCCATGGCAATCCCAGCCAGGTACAAAATGAACTTTGAAACCTTTTAAAGTTTTGTATTTATTAATTATATCTTTTAAAACTTTATTTAAAGCATGTCCCATATGGAGAGAGCCATTTGCATAAGGAGGGCCATCATGCAAAGTAAATTTTTCACCTGAATTAGATGACCCCAATTCCAAATCAATTTTATTTTTTGACCAGAATTCATGAATCTCTGGTTCCCTAATAACTGAATTAGCTCGCATCGAGAAATCAGTCTTAAGCAAATTCAAAGTTTCTTTATAAGAAAAGCCAGATTTTTTTTCTTTATTATCTTGAGATTTCATTCGAAATTATAGAGTTTATTTATAAAAAATTGATTTATTAAATTACTTTACCCTCGTTGATTGTATCTTTTTTAGATTGATTTGTTGTTTTTTTTTGCATCTCTAAACTCAGTAAATTATTTTTATTTGAAGTAACTATATTATCATTTTCATCATTCCTAACCCACTTTTTTTTATTTATATTTTCATTTTTTTTTCCAAATTTTAAAATATTGTTTAAATTTAAAAAATCTTTCCTTGCAAGAGAAATAGCCTTTAAAAAAATTGAAAGGTTTTTTTTCAATTCCTCCAAAGTTTTTAATTTATTTTTCTCTTGATTAGTTAATTGATTCCACCTTATAGAAAAAATTTCTACTAAATAAAAAATTAGTAATGCTGTTATAACAGTAAAAAGCGAATAATATAAAGTATCAAAACTATTATGCTTAAAAATTAATAACATCCCAATAACTAAATTTAAACCACCTTTTATAAAATCTCTTGGTCTGCCTAATTCTATATAAAGTAGAGGCATAAACAAAAATATAATTCCAAAAAACAAGTATAAACAGCCTAAATATATTGTCAAAAAATCTTTTATTAGTATCTAAATTATAGTAAATATGCGAATAGTTAACTTATTAAATTGCTTAATATTAATTTTCCTTTGAAATGCGGTCGGGGAGACTTGAACTCCCACACCCGAAGATACGAGTACCTAAAACTCGCGCGTCTACCAATTCCGCCACGACCGCTTATGTAAAATTTTAGTTTAGCGAGGTATATTTTAAAAATATTTTTTACTAATGATCCTTAATTTGACACATAATACTAATCTCAATAATTTTAGAAAAATTAAAAAATGTTTGATATTGCGATGCAATCACTATGAATTATTGGTTATATTACTATTAGATTAAAAGAAACAATTTCAAACCTTACTAGTAAAAATAAAAATATTCAAACTAATTCCTCCAAGACATTTAACTGGAATAGGGAGATCAAAAATTATGTTGATCCCCCTAGTTTTTGGAACCCAACATTAGGACTTTTTTTTGGTGGTTATTTTCTTGCTTTTCTGAGTATATGGCAATGGTACAGAGGGGTTTGGCCTTTACCTCTTCTAGTTGCTACTGCATTTCTTGCTCTTCATATTGAAGGAACTGTGATACATGATGCATGTCATAAAGCTGCCCATCCGGTGCCTTGGATAAACCAAGCAATGGGACACGGATCAGCCATACTCTTAGGCTTCAGTTTTCCAGTTTTCACTAGAGTCCACTTACAACATCACATTCATGTTAACGATCCCAAAAATGATCCAGACCATATTGTGAGTACTTTTGGGCCAATTTGGCTTATTGCTCCAAGATTCTTTTATCATGAAATATTTTTCTTTCAGAGAAAACTTTGGAGAAAATATGAATTATTACAGTGGGGAATAGAGAGGTCCATATTTATAACAATCATTTTAGCTGGCTTAAAATTTGA
>QCTC01000026.1 GCA_003211315.1 Prochlorococcus sp. AG-670-O17
TGTTCCTGTAAGTAAAACGATTTTTGCCAAAGATAAAATTTTTGGATACAAAACAAGTAATGTTAAAAAATTATTATTTCAGAAATGTAAATCTCAAATTAAATTTAATGATATTCAAAATTTAAAAATATCCGAATTAAAGCTTCTTGAAACTAAAGAAAAAAATATTGTTTTTAATAAGATCAGAAATTTCAAAGAAAACTCTCATGTAATTGTTGATATTGAGAATTATTCACAACTTAAAAAGTTTTCTTTATCAATAAAAAAGTTAATTAAACAAAAGAAATTCCTCTTTAGGACCGCTGCAAGCTTTATAAGTTCAATTTCTGCTGCAAAAGATAATCCTAAAGAACCAGTTTTTTACTCCCTTATTAGAAGAAAAAATAGTGAAAAAAAATTTCTTCCGGGATTTTTAGTCATTGGATCTTATATAGAACTTTCAACAATGCAACTAAAGAAATTCTTAGAAATAAGTGATTGCATACCAATTGAATTGGATGTTTTTGAATTTCTCAGAATTTTAAAATTAAAAAATAATCAGGATCAATTGATTTTGTTTAAAAACAAATTATTAGAGCAAATTAGATCTATATTAAATCAAGAAAATACTCCCGTTTTATTTACTTCAAGAAATGAAGTTTCTATAGTTAACAACGATGAGCAAACAAATTTTTATAATTCACTTGCGCACTTTATTTCTGAATTAGTTTCAGATTTAAAAAATGAAATAGGGTATTTAGTCTCGAAAGGGGGAATTACTTCAAATGTAATTCTTAGTAATGGATTTAAAGCAAATTATGTTTATTTGCAAGGACAAATAATTACTGGAGTTTCTTTAGTTACGTTCAAACTTGAAAATGATGAGAATCTTCCAATCGTGACATTTCCAGGAAATATTGGTAACGAAGATTCATTGGTAAAAGTATGGAGAATTTTAGAAAATAAAAACAATTCTTCCAATTAAAAATTTGAGATAATTGCTTCAGCAAAACCACTACAGGTTAGTGGAGCTACATTGGGTTCCATCAAGCGTGCTAAGTCATAGGTGACTTTTTTTTCTTCAATAGCATTACTAATTCCAGAAGTCACCAGCTTTGCTGCTTCATTCCAACCAAAATATTCAAGCATCATTACTCCACTAAGAATTACCGAACCTGGATTAATTTTGTTTAATCCTGCATGTTTTGGTGCTGTTCCGTGTGTTGCTTCAAAGATTGCGGAATGATCTCCAATATTGGCTCCTGGAGCCATACCTAAGCCTCCCACAATTGCTGCGGCGGCATCAGAAACATAATCTCCGTTTAAGTTCAAGGTCGCAAGAATAGAATATTCTTGCGGCCTTGTTTGAATTTGTTGGAAAATACTATCTGCTATTCGATCATCAACCATAATAAGTTCTTTCCATTTATTATTTCCGTGAGAATTTGATATTGAGGCTATTACTTCTTTTATTTCTTCGCATATAAATGCTTTTTTATTACTTGTTAGCTTGTCATATCCTGGCTCTATCTTTCTGGCATTATTTTCTATTGTAATTTCTGGATTTTTGTGAATATTGTCTAAAATCCAGCTTTCTCTTTCCGTAATGCAGTCTGCTCTAAATTCATTAACAGCTAATTCATATCCCCAATCTCTAAAGGCACCTTCTGTATATTTCATGATATTGCCTTTGTGAACAAGAGTTACATGCTTTTTATCCCCTGATAATCTTTTTGCATGTTCTATAGCCTTTCTGATATGCCTTTGACTTCCTAACTTACTTACTGGTTTTATTCCAATACCTGAACCGTCCGGTATTGATCTATTTTTTAAATTCTTACTATTTGGAATGACGACATTATTTAGATGATTAATTAAATCAATGCAATTCTGATCATTGGCTTCCCATTCAATACCCATATAAATATCTTCTGTATTTTCTCTGTAAACAATTACGTCTAAATTTTGTGGATTTTTATGAGGACTAGGTGTCCCTGAATAGTATTTACAAGGTCTAACGCAGCTGTATAAGTCAAAAATTTGTCTTAATGCGACATTTAAAGATCTAATTCCCCCTCCTATAGGAGTTGTTAATGGGCCTTTAATTGCTACTCCAAAGTGTCTTATGGCTTCAATAGTATCCTGCGGTAAGTAATTGTAAGTGCCGTATATTTCACAAGCTTCATCACCAGCATATACTTTGAACCAATTTATTTTTCTTTCATCTCCATAACTTTTTTTTATTGCTTCATCAAGAACAAGTTGAGTAGCAGGCCAAATATCTACCCCAGTACCGTCTCCTCTTATGTAAGGGACAATGGGATTATTAGGAACATTAGGCTTACCTTGATTAAAAGTAATTAACTCTCCTTCTGTGGGTAAATTTAATTTTTCAAATTTAGGCATAGCACTTGATTGAATAGTAAAAAAGTCAATTAATATAGTATTTTGACATCTTAAATTGAAATTAAGGATTTTTTTAAAAACTAGAAATTTATTATTCAAATGTGAATAGATAATAGTTTATTAATCAGCATTTCAACATCTTTGTTAAAAGAAAAAGAATTTAATAAGCAAGGTTGAAGAAATTATGTCAACTTCAATCAAAGGTTTATTACCGCTTATGAATGCAAGTTCAAATGTTAGTAATCTTGAAATAGCTAATAAGGTAGCGACTACTGCTGCATTATTTCGAAAATATTTCCCAGATGCGAGTGTTGATTTTAGTCCTTGGGATAAAGCAAATGATAGAGATTGGTTTGATACACTTGATTTTTCTTTCCATTTTCCAGGCTGGAGTCCAAGTATTGAATGTAGAGCAGTTTTACTTCAATTGAGAATCGAAAATAATTGTGAAAATGGTGTACCTCAGTTGTTAGGAATAATAATGCGAGGAATGATAATTCCTGCTGAAAGATGGAGAGTAGCAACAATTGGAGAGTGGGAGATGACGGGGACTCATTTACCTCAGAAGGAACAAAAGGATAATCTTTTTTTGGTTTGTAAAGAACTTTACAATTTATTCTCTACAACATCTACTGGTAACAAAAATTAGCTGTTTTATATATTTTCCTTGTAGATTAAATATATGTACAATTCTGATAAAAAAAATAAATGGTAGTTGCTCTCGCAGGACAATTAAAAGAAGGGACAAAGAAATCCCATACTATGGCTGAAAATACTGGCTTTGTGGCTTGTTTTTTGAAGGGTGTTGTTGAAAAAAAATCATATAGAAAACTGATAAGTGATTTATATTTTGTTTATGAAGCTATGGAAGAAGAAATCGAAAGATTGGTTCAAGAAGAGCATCCCGTAATAAAACCTATCGGCTTTAAATCACTTTTTAGAAAAGAAACACTTGAAAATGATCTCAAATTTTATTTTGGGGATAATTGGCAGAATGAAATTAATATTTCTAAATCGGCGAAAGAATATGTCAACAGAATTCACTTGGTGGCAAAAAAATCTCCTGAATTACTGGTTGGCCATCACTATACCCGCTATATAGGAGATTTATCTGGTGGCCAAATTTTAAAAAAAATAGCAAAGAAAGCTTTAAATTTAGATGGAAATAATGGGTTAAACTTTTATGAATTTGAAAATATAGATGATGAAAAAAAATTCAAAGAACAATATTCTAAGACTCTTAATCAACTCCCAATTAATCAAAACACTGCTGATGAAATAATTGATGAAGCTAATCAAGCTTTTACTTATAATATGAAAATGTTTAAGGAGCTTGAAGGTAACTTAATAGCAGTTTTAGGAAAGATTGTATTTAATTATCTTACAAAGAAAGTTAGGAAGGGGAGTACAGAAACTTAATATCTATGTTTGAATCATTAAAAAATTTTGTGAAAACTAATATTGAAGATTTAGATGGTAAAGAATTAGAAATATCAAAAGAATTCAAAGAACATCATAATAAAGACTCTAAATATATTATTAAAAATTGGCTTTTTGAATCCCAACAATATAGAAAGTGGAGAATTACTAAATTAGATGGAGGAGATAGGCTCCAGGTTTTTAACACTGTTGCTTATCCAAATTTCAAAAGTGAGTTTCCTATTTTAGGCGCTGATATTTTGTGGTTTGGAACTTCTCAAAAATTACTAGCTATTTTTGATTATCAACCATTAATTCAGGAAAAAAAATATCTTCAGAAATATTGCTCAAGTTTGGATTTTGTAAAAAACCAGTATTCCGTATTTGATAATAATAAAATGAAAAATATTTATGATTCAAAAAAATATTTTTCGCCATGGGTAATGATTTGTAGAGGGAATAAATTAAATCTTGACAGAGATTTAAATAATATTTTTTGTTCCTTTGTAAGTAATTATTTAAGAATTAATAAACTACATCAAAATAATCAATTTTTAGATTTGGAACAAATAAAAAATAATCATATAGATTATGATAAATACAGCGCTGAAAAAGATCCTGCTGACAAGTTATTTAAAACATTTTTTGGTGAAATTTGGACTGAAAACTTTATTAATAATTTTCTTTTTACTTTAAATCATAATCCCCTTAAATAAATGCTAATTCAAAATACTATTTTTTATAGCCAAGAATGGCGATGGGCTAAATTTTTAAAATTCTTAATTTCTCTGTTGGCCAAATATAATTGCGTCGAATATAAAATATCTTCTGAATTTTCTTACAAAGAGTCTAATTATGGTTCAAAAAAATCAAAAAACAATGTAAATCTTTTCACATGGGGAGCAACTCATGAGAAAAGAATTAACTTCGCAAGAGCTGTATGTATTAACAGTCCAAATTATTCTGTTTTAAATTTTTTAATTATCCCAAATACTAACTATAATATTCCATTTCTAGGCGTAGATTTTGTTTCTTTACCTACCAGCCATTTATTAGTTTTAGATTTTCAGCCATCTTTAAATGTCGAAAATCAGTTTAATTCTGAATTACTAGAACAACTAATAAAATTTAAAAAATCTTGTCATCTATCTCTCCCTGTAGCTGAAAAAATGTCTGAAGATGTAGCAAGATTTTTTTCCCCTGGATTGATCTGGTCTAGATTACCAAAGCAACAAGATAGTGATAAATTGATAGAAAATCAGCTTTATGATTCATTCAAAGAATATTTGAATTTGTATCTAAAAACTCTTTTTGAAAGTGAAAAAGTTGGGCAAAGTTTACAACATGAGTTAATTAAAGGTCAAAATGATTATTTGAATTACAGAAGGGATAAAGACCCAGCGAGGCCAATGTTATCCAGTTTATTTGGTAAGGATTTTACAGAATCCTTAATTAATAAAGTATTATTTTCTACTAATAAAGTTTTATAATTTTATATATTTTTAATTAGATGAAAAAACAATCAGTTCTTTTCGTATGTTTAGGTAATATCTGTAGGTCTCCTGCTGCCGAGGCGATATTTCTAGATTTAATTAATAAAAAAGGACTAAATGATTGTTTTATTGTTGATTCTGCAGGAACTGGCAGTTGGCATATAGGGAAGAAGGCTGATAATAGAATGAGAATAGCATCACAAAAAAGGGGCATAGAAATCTTAAGTAGAGCTAGACAAATAAATTTAAATGACTTTGAAAAATTTAATTATATAGTTGCAATGGATGACTCAAATTATGAAAATATTATTGATCTGAAATCTAGAAAAACATTATCTGATTTTGCATCAATAAAAAAGATACAAAATTTCAGATCAATTTTTCAAGAAATAGAGGTACCTGATCCTTACTTTGGAGGAGATGAGGGATTTGATAATGTGCTTGATATTTTAGAAGACTCTGTAAGTGGTTTTTTAGATAATATTTGTTAATTTATTCGAATTGAATCTCTTTAGGGATTTTTAAATTGTAGATATTAATAATTTTTTCTACCACTTCATTAATTGAATACCCATCAGTAAGAAGTTCAATTGCATCGTTTGCTTTTGTGAGAGGAGAAATTTTTCTTGTTGAATCATCAAAATCTCTTTTTCTTATAAGTTCTCTTAATTGATTGAAGTCTATTTTTTCAGGGCCTCTAAGTTCTAATTCTGACTTTCTTCTTTTAGCTCTTTCATCAATACTAGCTGTTAGAAAAATTTTTAGTTCGGCATCTGGAAAAACTGTTGTTCCTATATCTCTACCTTCAGCAACTAAGCCTCCAGACTCGCCAATTTTTCTTTGCGCATTAACCAAAAATTCTCTAACTTTTTTTATTGATGAAATTTTAGAAACAATAGAACTTATTTCTTGTGAACGAATTGCTTCAGTTACACAAATATTATTTATAAATACATCTTGCTGATAAAGAGAATTTGACTTAAAAACAATAGAAATATTATTTAGAATTTTTTTTAATTCTGAATCTTTATCATAATCAATCTTTTCTTTTTTAAAGAACCAACTTATTGCTCTATACATTGCTCCAGTATCTAGATATAAAAGATTTAACTCCTTGGCAATTAACTTTGTTATGGTACTTTTCCCTGAACCTGCTGGCCCATCAATTGCAATAATTGGGTTTCTTTTCATAAGAAAAACGTGATCAATTAATCTTGTTTTTCCACATTTTATCGCACCAGCTAAAATTGTAATATTATCTTCTGCTTGCACTTTTTTCAAACTATACGGATGTAAATGTTCTAAATATTCAATTGAAATATTTTTTGATTTGAGTTTTTTAGTTAGTTGTTTTAAGTCAATCTTTTTATCCTTTTTAAAAATTTTTTTTGCATTACTTATTTCATTTGAAAATAACTTAAGAATTTCCCTTTCATTTTTAGACAAAAGCTTATTACGCGAACTAAATGGGACGCCATCATAATCTCTTTGAGTAGGAACAGAGATAATATTGACGTTAAATTTTTTTTCTTCTAAAAGGTTTCTTATAATTAATAGTTGCTGCCAGTCTTTTTCTCCTAAATAAAGATTTCTGGGTTGTATAAGTTTTAGTAATCTATAAACAACAGTGCAAACCCCGTCAAAATGACCAGCTCTTGAAAGCCCACATAAAGCCGAAGATAATTCTTTAGAAGCTTTCAAATAACAATTGTTTTTATTATTTTTGGGATAGATATCAATTGTATTTGGAATAAAAATTGCATCTGCCCCATTGGAAAAAGCAATTTCAATATCTTTATCAATAGTTTTGGGATAGCTTTCAAGGTCTTCTTTGTTTTCAAATTGAAGTGGATTAACAAAAATACTTAATAAGTTTGTATAGCAATTTGAATTTTTTGCAGTTGATATTAATTTTTGATGACCATCATGAAGATTACCCATAGTTGGGATAAAGTTAATATCACTTTTGAGATTTCGTCTCCATTCATTAAGAGCTTCTGTTTTTCTTATGATTATCTTGTTCACTTTTTTTATAAATAAATCTATTTAATAAATAATTACTGGACAAAAGCAATCTACAGAGGAATATCTATATAGGCCAAGTCTATCATTTTTATTTTATGGATTACAAAACATCAGGAGTAGATATAGAAGCTGGGAAAGAATTTATCTCTGAAATTAAACAAGCTGTTGAGTCAACTCATACATCTAATGTAATGGAGGGTATTGGAGGATTTGGAGGTTTATTTAAAATTCCTCTTGAAGGTTTAAAAAAACCTATCTTAGTATCGGGGACTGATGGCGTTGGTACAAAATTGGAATTAGCGCAAAACAAAAACTTTCATTTTGAAGTAGGTATTGATTTAGTAGCAATGTGTATGAACGATATCATTACAAACGGGGCAAAGCCGCTATTTTTTCTTGATTACATTGCTACGGGTAAGCTTGATAAAGAAAAATTATTAGAGGTTGTTAAGGGAATAGCATATAGTTGTGAAGAAAATAACTGTTCTTTACTTGGTGGAGAAACTGCAGAGATGCCTGGATTTTACTCAAAGAATAAGTATGATTTGGCAGGATTTTGTGTTGGAATAGTTGATGAAGAAAAATTAATTAATGGCAAAGAAATATGTGAAAATGATTTGATAGTCGCATTACAAAGTAATGGAATCCATAGTAACGGATTTAGTTTAGTTAGAAAAATAATCGAAAATACTAACCAAATTGAGAAGCAATTTGAAAAAAAGTACCACTTAGATTTTTATGATCAACTATTAAAACCTACAAAAATTTATTTTAAAATTGTAAATCAAATTTTATCTCAGAATATTCAAATCAAGGGCATGTCTCATATCACTGGAGGAGGAATTCCTGAAAATTTACCGAGGTGTATGCCCTCTGATTTTATTCCTTACATAGACACAAAATCTTGGGAAATACCCTCTTTATTTAATTTTTTAAAGGATATTGGTCAGATTCCAGAACAAGACTTTTGGAATACCTTTAATCTGGGAGTTGGGTTTTGTTTAATAATTGATAAGAAATATAAGGATGAGATTTTAAGTATTTGTGATGCTAATGAAATATCAAGTTGGGTTTTAGGGAAGGTTCTTAAGAAAGATAGTTCAAAAGATAATAATTTTTTGCCTGAAATAATAATTTAAATCGTTTGAATAAAAATTTTTTGAGAAATTACAAATTTAATTTATATTCACAAATGAAAAAGTTAGGTGTAATATAATAAAACTACCGCCGAGTTATATCGGAGATTTAAGTAAGTAGATTTAACTTTAATTCAATGCCCTTTGAAAATAATCAAAGAATTACACGTAGACGTAGTTCAGCAGGACCTACACCTCCTAAAAGACCAATAGGTAATAATTCAGATTTTAATGGACGTCAAAATCAAGGCCCCCGTCCAACTTTTTTAACTTTAAGAGATCATGGAAAGGTTTTTGTTGCTGATTTACCAAATCTATCTGATGGACAATTAGCTCATATAAGTAAAGAAGCTAATGAGGTTTTAAATAGTCTTGAGCAAAGGTTAAGTGATCTTGATAATGAGTCAAATTCTACAAATTCTGAAAATGATACTTTGATAAAAGCATCTACTAAAAGAGATGTAACACTGAGATTCATCAAATCTATAGAAGAAGAACAAGATCATAGAAAGAATAATCCTGCGTTAAGAGATGCTGCTTCTGAATCATTACCAAGAACTTTTCTTGAGGTTGCCAGACATAGATTACCAGGGGCAACTTTTGATTCCCTCCTTAGAGAAGCCCTTGAGGCTTGTGCAGTAGATGAGAATCCTAAGGAAAGCGAAGTTACTGATGAACCCAAAGAATCTGTAAAGATTATGGATATTCCATCTTCTAACGCTAATCCTTCTTTTGTTGTTAATATCGATTCAAGTAAAAAATAATCATAATAAAAGTTTATGAGCTTAATCTCAATTTGATAAATAATAAAACCAAAAAAGAATCTAAAGTTTTTCTAGATAAAGATAAGATTTTGTGTAATCACTGTAAAAGGACTGTTTCGAATGGGATACGTTGTTTGGGTATATGTGTTGCTGATAATGATTATTAGAAAGATTAACTTTTAACAAACCATGGTTACTAATCTTAGCTGTATAAAAAAGAAATAGGGTTCAGTAGCAATAGATTAAACAATTCTGATTAGTTGGATTTTTTTTTACATTCTTTATCCCAAAAGGTTTGCAACTCTAGATTGCATTGCTCAAGTTCTTTTAAAGTTTCATTGAGATTTAATCCTGCATAGTTAAATGCCGTTAAGTATTTTGGAAGGACATTGAATTGATTTAATAGTTTCATAAACCCCCCTTTATCCTTTTTTATTTTCCTTCAATAAATTTAAAATTCAAAGAGTATATTTACCCTATTAGAATTTCATTATCATTATTAGTACTTTATTTATTCGCTAAATCATAAGCAATATATCAATCAAAAGAGCACTCAATGACTTTTTAGATAATTAGTTTAAGACTATAAAGATGCAAATAAATCCTTTAAATTTTTTTACGTAATTTCAGAGAATTTTTTTTCATACCTTCAATTTTATTGATCATTTCATCTAACCATTCTGTATTATTCTCTGCTCTCTTCTGAAAATATGAGATTTTTGGTTGATTGATTTCTAGTGTTTCGTAATCTCCACTCATAAATTTCCTAAAATTTATAAATTTTTACTAATTTATCTAAGGAATTTGTCTTTATCCATAAGCAAAAAATACTAAATTTGTTTTTTAATTAATTTAATTTTGAATTTTCTTCTGAGGTAGGAAAAAAACGCTTTTCTACTATTAGATGGGTTTAATATATACCTTCAATCTATTTCTTTATATTTAAGTTAGAAAAAAAAATTGCATTTAAAATAAATTTATTTAAAAAAATGAATAAATTTTTTAAATTTAATGAAAATGTTGAATTAGGGAAGGTATTTAAAGAGTGTGAAGCATATTTAATTGCATTAGAGCATTTTGATAATGCATTAGAACTGAGTTATTTGCCTATTAATAAAAATCGTATTGTAGAGGTATATGACCTAAGAGGTAATACAAAAATATTCTTAAGGAGGAATGGAGATGCGATTATTGATTACAACAAAGCAATTGAAATAGACCCTCATAACCCTTATTTATTTTTCTGGAGAGGTTTTGCATTTGAAGTTATGCAAGAATATCAACAAGCAACTAAAGATTTATCAATCTCTCTGAAATTAGATCCGAATTTCTCCTTAGCAAAAAGTTTGCTTGATCATATTGAAAATAAATAAAATAATCTAATTTAACTTTGAAGAATATTGATGCGATAATATTTTATTAAGTTAGTGAAATAAATTCCCTACCACTTTCCTACCAGTAATAAACATTTGAAATACACTAACCGATATTCAAAACTCTTGTTTCTGCACAGGATTACAAAGAATATATTGGTTGGTTTAAAAAAGGCGGCACCCAGATTCGAACTGGGGATAAAGGATTTGCAATCCTCTGCCTTACCACTTGGCCATGCCGCCGATAGAGATATGATTGAATCACTTAATGATCCTACCAGTAATGCGTCTCATTCTCTATTAATTATATGTAATGGACATGGGGAAGATATTATCGCATTAGAAATAATAAAAAGATTCTTAAAAAAAATAAAAATCAAAAAAATTGAAGTTATGCCATTGGTCGGAAATGGTAAAGTTTTTGACTCCATAAAATCCAAGAATTTTAGTAAAATTGGCTATCTCAAGGAATTACCAAGCGGAGGTTTTAGTAATCAAAGCTTAAAAGGATTTCTCCTCGATTTTTTTGCAGGATTTTTAGTAGATACTTTTAAAAACTTTTTAATTATAAGGGGCAAGTCAAAAGATAATTACAAAATTATTGCTGTGGGTGATTTATTGCCTTTATTTTTTGCATGGATTTCAAGATGTGAATTTAGTTTTATCGGTATGCCTAAAAGTGACCATACATGGAGTAATGGCCCTGGATGGGCATTGAGTGATTTTTATCATAAATTTAAAGGCTCTGAATGGGACCCTTGGGAAATTTTTTTAATGAGTTCTACTAGATGTAAAAGTCTAATAATGAGAGATGAAATTACAGCAAATAATTTAAATAAAAAGAAGATTAGTGCGAAATATTTTGGTAACCCAATGATGGATTTTGTAGATAAAAAAAATAAAAAAGTTTCAAATATTATTATGTTCAATAGATTAATTTTAATAATAGGAAGTCGATTTCCTGAAGCTCTAAATAATCTCGATAATTTTTTAAAATGTTTAGAAGATTTAAGGATTTCGAAAGATTTGATTATTCTTTTGCCTCTAAGTGTTAATGCAAATGTTTTTACAATTAAGAATCATCTATCAAATAATGGTTATTTGGAAGAAAAAAATGTGAAATTTTTTGTCGGTGAAGATTCAGTTTGGAAAAATAAACAAAAATATATTTTGTTAGGTAAAAGTACTTTTAATAAGTGGGCTAATATGGCCTGTGTTGGCTTGTCAAACGCAGGCACGGCTACAGAACAAATGACTGGCCTTGGTGTCCCAACTATTTCTCTTCCTGGCGCTGGTCCTCAATTTACAAAATCATTTGCAAAAAGACAGTCTAGATTATTAGGAGGAAGTGTATTAGTTTGCGAAAATAAAAAAACTTTTGTAGATAATTTAGAGGTTCTTCTAAATAAAAAAGATTACAGATTAAAACAAGTAAAAATCGGAATGAAAAGAATGGGTAAAAGTGGTGCTAGTAAAAAAATTGTGGATCATATAAATATAAATTTGTTAACTTGATCAAGTAATATTTAGAGAGGTTTTACAAATTTCTTATGTATCCTATTAATGATCGGCATTATCTAGCAACATGCTCAGAGATAGCTAAGTTACTCAGTGTAAGTTTGTCCTCAGCAAAAAAAAAAGTAGAAATTCAAATTGCAAAAAAAGGTTCTAAAACTATTGAAGAAAAAAGACAAGTAGCACAAGATCTTTTGAAAACATGTGAAAAAGACAATGGAAACAAATCAAGTTCATCCAAAATACTAGATAAACTTATGTCTACTCTAGAAAATGAAGATAATTTCATAATTGAAGATTAATTAATGTTCAAATATATTCGAAAATTTTAATATATCTAATTCAGAATGAACCGAAATAGTTTTAAAACATTTTTGAGCTAACTCATATCTTCCTTCTCTATCAAGAATCACCTTTAATTTATGCATTGCCGCAATTAAATATCTAACGTCATTTGCAGCATAATCAATTTGCTTATTAGATAGATCTTCCAAGCTTCCCCAATCACTACTTTGCGAACTTTTATCTAATTCTACTCCTATTAATTCATGGATTAAATCTTTTAAACCATGTTTATTCGTATAAGTCCTAGCTAATTTACTAGCTATTTTTGTACAAAAAATATTTTTTGTATTAATTTCAAGATTACATCTTAGAGCTGCTACATCAAATCTGGCATAATGAAATATTTTCATTATGTTTTTATTTTCAAATAATTTTTTTATATTGGGTGAATCTGAATTATTAAGTTCTATCTTTATGCATGCAGTTAAATTTAATTCATTACATATTTGTATCAAACATAGCCTATCTCTTCCATGTATTAATCCCATTGCCTCAGTATCAACAGCTAAATAAGAAGAGTCCTTATAGAGATGATATAAATCAGTATTTATATCATTATGGGAAAAAGTTATTTCTTTATTTTTTTCACTATTATTCATAAGTATTAACGATAATTTATTTTAATTTTTACTTTACATTATTTTCTAAGCTAGTGATAAAATTTTTTTGAACGATTTAAAGTAAATTTTTAATCATAAAAATCTTAATTTATATTATGATTGTTTTCTAAATATACATATAGTAAATATTCTTGGATGCGTAAGAATGACTTATTCTCTCAATTCAACATTCTTACTTACAATTCTTCTAGCAATAGGTTTATTTTTTTTCCTAAGAGCTTCAAGTAAGGATAGAACAACAGTAGTTGAAATAACTTCTCCTAAAAAACCTATAGAAGTTTTAAATGTTATGTATGAATGGCTTGATTTAAGGGGTTGGAACCAGACAGGTGGAGATTTTGATCAAAGAATTTTAATATTTAAAGGCCAAGTTGTATCTAGCAAATTGTTAGCAATTTTTTTAAGTTTGCTTGGTGGGTTTGGATCTTGTTCTTTAGGGCTGGTAATTATTCAAATTTATCCAACTTTAGGATGGTGGCCTATTTTTTTAGGTCTTATTGGAGGTCCTTTATCAGGAATGATTTATTTTAAGAAGTCAGCTAGGGAAGAAAAATTTGAATTGAGATTGATAAGTAATGAAGAAGGAGAAGAAATTACGTTAATTAGGTTAAGAGCTCATAGAGATGAATTAATATCTCTTGAAAATGAATTAAGCGATAGGCTCGAATTAAAAAGTGATGGTTCATTGTTCAAGACGCCTATTTAGGAAGATTTTCTTAATAAGTTTCAATAAAAATTAATCAAAAATATTATTTTCTATACAAAATCTTTCTAAATTTTTATCATTTTGCCAGTCCTGAGGTTTTGTGAAAATTCTTGTGAGGTAGTCTTCTCTAGAGCCTTTTTTGGCTTTATAGCCATATTCCCATCTAGCTAATGGAGGTAACGACATTAATATAGATTCAGTTCTGCCATTTGTTTGTAATCCAAAAATTGTTCCTCTATCCCAAACTAAATTGAATTCAACGTATCTTCCTCGTCGATATAGTTGAAATTCTCTCTCCTCTTTTGTGTAGTTTTGATTTACTCTTTTTTCAATTATTGGCTGATAAGAATCTAGGAATGCTTCACCGCAATTTTCTGCTAATGAAAATAAATTATTCCAATTTAAGTGTAATTCTCCAATATTACTAGATTCTTTATAGGCCTTACTCTCTTTATTGTTACCTTTATAAAGGTTGCCAAAACCATCTTGATAATCATAAAAGATGCCTCCAATACCTCTAGATTCATTCCTATGTTTTAAAAAGAAATATTCATCACACCATGGCTTAAATACCTTGTGAAGATTTTTATTAATTTTTTCACAGGCTTTACAATGTTCTTTATGAAAATTTCTTACATCAGTTAAATATGGGTAATATGGCGTTAGGTCGGCACCTCCACCAAACCACCAAACTGGTCCTGCCTCAAAATAACGATAATTAAGATGCACTGTTGGTATAAATGGATTTTTAGGATGTAAGACCATCGAAGTACCTGTGGCAAACCATTCATGGCCTTTAGCTTCTGGTCTTTGTGAGATTATTGATTGAGGAAGTTCCTTACCATATACTTCTGAGAAATTCACTCCAGCTTGCTCAAAAATTGAACCGTTTTTTAAAACCCTTGATCTCCCCCCTCCACCTTCTTCTCTGAGCCAAGATTCTTCAGTGAATTTTGCTTTTCCATCAGTATTTTCAAGGCCTTTGCAAATATTATCTTGTAATTTTAGTAAGAGATTCTTAGTTTGTTCTCTTGAATTCTTGGGAGGTTCTTTAGACATTAATTTAACTTGATATTTGAAGAAAAAATTTTTGGTTAATTAGTAGTTTCCCTTTATAATTTCGTTTAAGGGGGCGGTAATTTCTTATTATTCGATAGTTCGACATAGTTCTTAATCTTTTAAAGAGTCGACTAACCTATAAAAACATTTAAAAATTTTGATGACTACAGTCGAAGATGCGAATTATGCATTATCAAAGATTCTAGATTCTGGATCAAAGAAAAATCTCATTGAACTTGCATGGATTAAAAACGTTAGAGTAATTTTACCCAGAATAATAATCACACTATCATTACCTTCATTTGCAAATTCTCAGAGAGAGCGAATAGTAAAAGAGGTTAGAAATATACTTCTTAACTTTGAGGATATTAACGATGTACAAATAGAAATAGATAACAATGCAACTCAATCCAATTCTACCAGCGAAAATAATGGACCTGAGTTGCAGAACATAAAAGGTATAAAACATATTGTCGCAATAAGTAGTGGTAAGGGAGGTGTAGGTAAAAGTACAATTGCAGTTAATATCGCATGCTCTTTAGCTAAATTAGGTTTAAAAACTGGTTTATTAGATGCTGATATTTATGGGCCTAATACTCCTTCAATGCTTGGAGTTACCGAAGAAAATCCAAAAGTAACTGATGGTAGCGGTAATGAACAAAGATTAATTCCAATTAATAAATACGGTATTTCATTAGTTTCAATGGGTTTCTTGATAGAAGAAGGACAACCAGTTATTTGGAGAGGGCCAATGTTAAATAGCATAATAAAGCAATTTCTATATCAAGTTGAATGGAATGATCTTGACTTCTTGGTTATTGATTTACCTCCAGGTACCGGAGATGCTCAAATATCTTTATCTCAATCTGTTCCTATTTCTGGCGCAATTGTTGTAACAACACCTCAAAAAGTATCTTTGCAAGATGCAAGAAGAGGTTTAGCAATGTTTAAGCAACTTGGGGTTCCATTGCTGGGTGTTGTAGAAAATATGTCTGTGTTTATTCCACCAGATATGCCCAATAAAAAATATGAAATTTTTGGTAAAGATGGTGGGAAAATCTTAGCTGAGGAAAATAATTTACCATTACTTGCTCAAATTCCTATTGAAATTACACTTGTTAATGAGAGTAATAAGGGTGTTCCAATTTCAATAAGTGAACCAGATAAAGAGAGCTCAATTAGATTTAAAGAGTTAGCTCAGTTAATTAAAAAACAATTTATTAATTAAGTATTAATGTTCGAGGGAATTTCTCTAAAAAAGAAAACGAGATTTCTTGAAAAGAAAGATAAAATTAATCGAAAAATTATTTTTTCACCTTTACTTGTTATCCCTTTAGTATTAGTTTTTATTTCAAGTATTTTAATAAAAAGTGTACAAAGAGAATTCTTACAATCAGATTTTTTAAATCATCTTTTAACAGGATTATTAGGTTATGTTTTAGCTATTTTTATTTCATATATACCAATAGAAAGAATTAAAAAATATTTGATTCCACTTTATTTTTGTTCTTTACTTGCATTACTTTTAATCTATTTTTTTGGGATCTCAATGTATGGTGCTCAAAGATGGCTGAGC
Organism: Prochlorococcus sp. AG-670-O17; assembly: GCA_003211315.1. Lineage (GTDB taxonomy): Bacteria > Cyanobacteriota > Cyanobacteriia > PCC-6307 > Cyanobiaceae > Prochlorococcus_A. Next base: position 16,417 of record QCTC01000026.1, read on the forward strand.
ATAGGGATTTTTTCTTTTCAACCTTCGGAAATCGCGAAATTGAGTACTATATTAACTCTTGCTTTAGTGCTAGAAAAAAAATCTATTTATTCGATAAAAGATCTACTATTACCTTTCCTAATTGTAATTGTTCCTTGGTTATTAATATTTTTTCAACCTGATTTAGGAACTTCTCTAGTTTTAATAGTATTGACTTTTGTAATGCTTTATTGGTCCCAAATGCCAATAGAATGGTTTCTCTATTTAGGTTTTTGTATTTTTACATCAATCTTTTATTTAGTTTCTCCAAACGGGCTTATTTTTTGGCTTCCTCTTGTGGGCTACTTTGCTTTTAGGTCCTCGCAAAAGAAAATTATCTTCTCAATTTTGACTTTAGGTATTCATTCATTAATTATAAAGCTGACACCTTTGATTTGGGAATTTGGCTTAAAAGATTATCAAAAAGATAGATTAATTTTGTTCTTAGATCCCAGTAAGGATCCATTAGGTGGCGGATATCATCTATTGCAAAGTAAAATAGCAATAGGTTCTGGAGGCCTTTTTGGTACTGGTTTATTAAATGGTAAACTGACAAATTTACAATTCATACCTGAACAACATACAGATTTTATATTTAGTGCGCTAGGGGAGGAATTAGGTTTTTTAGGATGCATTCTGGTTCTTTTTATGTTTTTTGTTTTGATTAGTCGTCTTGCAAAGGTATCAAAAAATGCCAGAACTCATTTTGAGTCATTAATAATTATTGGAATAGCTTCAACTTTCTTGTTTCAGATTATTATTAATTTATTCATGACTATTGGATTAGGTCCAATAACTGGAATCCCGTTACCTTTTATGAGTTATGGTAGGACTTCTTTATTGGTGAATTTTATATGCATTGGTCTAGCGTTATCTACTTTAAATCGCTCTAGATCATTAAAAGATCAATGAAATCTCTGATAACTATAAAAAAGATTCAAGATTTACTTCTGCAAGGATTAAACACTTCATATGTAGATGATGAAACGTCTAGGCGGATGTGGTGGGCCTCTTTAGAAGTTGTTCAAAAAGAGTTCCTTTCCCATTCCTATAAAGAAGGAGGATTTTGGGTGGCTTCTCCTTTGCCTGCTCTAACAGATAAAAAATGTCTTACAAAAATGAAAGGTTGGTTATGGTCTCCAGAAGGTTTCCCATATTTTCAGATGGATAATGCTGGTTTTCTACCTGTAGATCATTCCATAAAAATTAAAGAAGATAGTAATTTTGTTAGGAATTATAAAGTCTTAAATCTAAATAATAAAGATGGTTATGAACCTTTTTTAATAATTATTACTACTAATTTTCAATGTCTTTTAACAATTGCAGGTGAAAAAGATAAGAGAACTTTACTGATGAGATGCGATGAAAAGAGCTTAAAAACTGCAATTGAATTGATTGATGCAAAATTGATTCAAGAAAATTATGAGGAGGCACTGAATTTCCGTAATGCAATTAAAAATTTAGGAGATCTGAATATCAATTATGAATTTGAAAACAGTTTTTGGCCAAGTTTATCAACTAAGTTGGCAAATTTAATCCCTAAATTAAGTGTTCAGAATACAATTCAAAATGATGATAAGAATGATCAATTAACAGAGGTAAAGCTATTACAAGCAATTTCTCATGAAGTCAGAACTCCTTTAGCAACTATACGGACTTTAATAAGCTCTACTCTTAGGAAATATAATATGGACGAATCTATGAGAAACCGTTTAACTCAAATCGATAATGAGTGTAATGAGCAAATTGATAGATTTGGCCTTATTTTCAATGCTGCGGAACTTGTAAGTAATGAAATGTCACCCCCCAATCAGCTGGCAAGAATAAATTTAGGGGAAATTTTATATAAATTATCCCCTGTTTGGAGTAAACAATTAAAGCGACGTGGGATTTCGATAGAAATCGATATACCTAAACAACTTCCCATAATATTGAGTGATTCTGAAAAACTAGAATTAATGTTAAGAGGGCTAATCGACAAAAATACTAGAGGATTAAGAGAGGGTAGTAGTTTAATTTTAGAGTTACGACCCGCGGGACAAAAATTAAAACTTCAATTAAAAGTAAAAAAAATTGATACTGGTAAAAGCGAAATTTTTAATAAAGAAAATGGTTCTGATATTGGCCCAGTACTAAATTGGAATCCCCAAACAGGAAGTTTACAATTAAGTCAGGTTGCAACTCAAAAATTATTAGCGAGTTTAGGAGGTCATGTTACTCAAAGAAAGGATACTGGCTTGACAGTATTTTTCCCAATTGCAGATACAGAATATAATTAAAGTGAATATTTCTTGTTTACATTTATTAAATAATGTAGAAACTTTTTAAATAAATAAGAAATTTGTAAAACATGAATGCTAGTTTCTTATAATAAATAACTTCAAAATTAGGATGACTGAAACTTTAGTTGGTCAATTTCCAAAGCATATAGGAAGTACTGGGGGTTTATTAAACTCTGCAGAAACTGAAGAAAAATATGCGATTTCATGGAATAGCTCCAAGGAACAAGCATTTGAATTGCCAACTGGTGGAGCTGCTGTAATGCACGAGGGAGATAATTTAATGTACTTTGCAAGAAAAGAACAATGTCTCGCTCTTGGTACACAATTAAGGGGTTTTAAACCAAGGATTGAAAATTTTAAAATTTATAGAATTTTCCCTGGCGGAGATATTGAATTCTTACATCCTAAGGATGGAGTATTCCCCGAGAAAGTTAATGAAGGTAGAGAGAAGGTTGGTCATAATCCAAGAAGAATAGGAGAGAATCCGAATCCTGCTGGTTTAAAATTTACAACTAAAGAAACTTTTGAATAAATTACCAAAAGTTGATATAAGAGATAAATATAATTATAATTTGGACTGAATTTACTAGTATGATCAGTTCTAAAAAAGATAATTTTTTAAAGGCTTATAAAGAAGGTAAAAATTTTATACCTATTATCAAAACTTGGCCTGCAGATTTAGAAACCCCATTGTCGACATGGCTTAAATTATCAAGTAAAAATTCACATGGTGTCTTTCTTGAATCTGTTGAAGGTGGCGAGAATTTAGGCAGATGGAGTATTGTTGCTACCAATCCTCTTTGGGAAGCAGTTTGTCATGGAGAAGAAACTATTAAGACTTGGAATAATGGACACAGTAAAATATATAAAGGAGATCCTTTTAATTTACTAAGAACTTGGACAGAAGAATATAAGTCATATGAGATAGATAATTTACCTTATGTTGGTCAATTGTATGGTTCTTGGGGTTATGAATTAATTAATCGCATAGAGCCTAAT
>QCTC01000027.1 GCA_003211315.1 Prochlorococcus sp. AG-670-O17
AGTTTAAATCCTGAAATAGAATTCTCAGGAGATATACCCTATTGGTTAGATAAAAGAGGTATAAATTTTGGAAATATTAATTCAAGTTTTATTCTTAATAGAACCCAATTATCTAATTTAAATATTTTCCGTAAAGATAAGATAAGAGGTTTTATTACTGCAAAAGGCGAATTAAAAGGTGAAATAAATAAACCTGATATTCAAATCAATTTTAATGTTGATTATCCGCATTACAAAGGTATAAGGATAAGAGAAATATGGGAGGGTGAGATCAAAAATCAAAATAATAAATATGTAGTAAATATGAAGAATAGATATTCACCTGTGCCTTCTTTCCTTACCTTTAATTTAGATTCAAATATTAAGTTAGAGAACATAACCTTTAGCAGAATATTTAACTCTAATAAAGGTACTATAAATTTAGTTAAAGATAATGATAAGTATCTTTGGAATGCAAATAACTTTCCTTTAGATGAGCTTGAATTAGCGATTAGTAATAATGAATTCGATAGAGTTAGTGGTATTGTTAATGGTTCTGGTTTTATATCTAAAGATCAAACTTATTTTGATGGTCGTTTAGCTTGGAGTTTGGGCAAATATAGGAATATAAAGTTTGCGAATTCATTATTTGATTTTACTCTTGATGATAAATCATTTTTTATTAATACATCATTATATCCAATTGATGGGGGTATGATTGATCTTGAATATAATTCTAATAAAGATAATGATTTTAATATAACTTTTAATAATATTAGTACTAATTGGACGTTACTAACAGCCGTCGATATTTTAAATTTTGATAATAAACAAATTATTCCTAATAGTAATTCTAGAGCCTTGGATGATATAGAAATTGATAATATTGAGAATTCATTTAACGAAAAAATACTTTTAATAAATAACTTTCTAAAGAATGATAATTCTTTAGAAGATAAATTTAATTTAAAAAAATATTTAGGCAAATTTAAAAGTAGATATGATGCAAATGTATCTATAGCAGGTAATAACAAATCAAATTTTAGATTAAAAACCAAATTAAATGGATATTTTGATATTGAAAGTGAAAGTAAAAAAAGTTCTAAAGAAGTGTTTTCTCTAGATTTAGAAGGAGGAATTTTTACAGGAAAAGGTTTTTTAAATATTAATAAATTACCTTTAAAAACTATAAATATCTTTTTAGATAAACCTAGAGATTTTGAAGGAAATTTGGATATTAATTTACTTTATAATCTGGATAAAAAATTCCTTGCTACTAATATTTCTTCGAATAATACATCAATTAACAATAGCCCGATAATATTAGATTTAGGAGAAGTCCAATATAGTGATTCCATTTTTGATTTAGATTTATCTTTTTTATTAAATAATTCAAATACCCCAATAAATATTTCAGGTTCTATTCCTTTTAATAAAAAGGATAAATTAGAGTTGAGATTAAATGGTAATGGAAAGTTCATTGAATTAGTCGATATCTTTGCAGGTGATTATTTCACTTTTAAGAAAGGTGATGTAACTCTAAGAATGATAATAAAAGGAAATGTTTATAAACCTATTGCTAATGGTTTTATTTTTATAAAGGATTCTGAAATAGATATTAATAGTAATGTAATTAAAAATATTAATAGCACAATAATTTTCGATTTTGATCAAATAGAAATCAAAAACTTTCAAGCTTCTGATGATGCTTCTGGAAATATTTATATTAATGGGGTTTTGCCTTTTTATAATAAAGGGAGTTTGAATGAAAAAGATATTAGCTTATTTACCAATAATCTAAATATCAAATCTAATAAGATTAACTTTTTAACTGACTCTAAAATAAATATAGGTGGATCATTTAAAGAACCTATCTTTAGTGGAAACTTAGCACTAAAAAATGGGTTTATTAATTTAAACAATAATAATAAAAAAAATAATAAAAAAAATAATATTAAAGGAACAATTTATGAAAGAAATTGGCCAGAACTATTTTGGGAAAAAGATAAGAATATTGAAATAATTTCTAATGAGACCATATTAAATTCTTTTCTTTTAGGAGAAAACATCCCAAATTATCTTGAAAATTTAAGTTTTAAGAATCTAAAATTAAAACTTGGCCCTGATTTTAGAATTCAATATGCAGGGATAGTAAAGGCTTATTTAGATACAAAGTTAGATCTAAATTTTAATGGACAAGTTGGAGAAGATTTAAATGCCAGAGGGCTTATTAATTTAAGTAAAGGAACAGCAAATTTATATACAACACCATTCAAATTAGATAAAAATAAAGAAAATTATATTTTATTTGCCTCTAGAGGTGGCATCGTTCCTTTTATTAACTTTTCACTCACTAGTAAAGTTCCAGATTCAATAATACCAATTAGTGAAAATAATCAAGATCTCAATATTTCAAGTGGTCAAGATGCAAATCTTAGTTCAAGTGGTTTTGGGGCGGTTGGAATCGGTAATACAAGACTTATAAAAATTGAAGCATCATATGAAGGATTTCTAGATCAGTTATCATTTGAGGATGAAAATAGAAAAATACAATTGAGGAGTACCCCAAGTTATAACAGATCTCAAATTATTGGTTTAATAGGAGGAAACTCTGCAAATTTAATAAATAGAGCTTTTATTTCTCAACTAAATACGGCGAATGCGTTTAGTGAGAAGTTTCAATTGTCTTTATATCCTGCTGTTATAGAAAATAATGAACCAATTAATAATGTTTTTTCTAATGAAAATCTTGACGTAGATTATAAAGATGAATCATCTTCAAATTCTGGGTTATCTACTCAAGCTTGGATTGCCGAAATAGGTCTTGATATCACTGATAGAGTAAACTTTGCTGTTCAAGCTACTCCAGATAGAGATGATTTACCACCTTTAGGGATACTGACTTTACAAGCTAATCCAAACTTGGAATTATTAGGTTCTATGGATTCCGAGGGAGAGTGGAAGAGTCAAGTTCAATTATTTTTCAGATATTAATTCCTTATATAAAAGTTTAAAGAATGCTTATTTTGAATTATTATTAGTATTAACTAATTTAAATTATGACTGATATATTTGAAGTACCAATTCCTGATAATGAACTTTTAGAAAAAGCAAAGCAACTTCGTCTGGCTTCAATTAAAACAAGTCAAACAAATAATGATGACAGAATTAGAGCCTTGAACTTAATGGCTGATTATTTAGAAACAAACTCTAAAGAAATAATTGAGGCTAATATTGAAGATTATAAAATAGCAGAAATTAAAGGAATTTCAAAGTCCTTACTTTCTAGATTAAAGCTATCAAAAGAAAAACTTAATTTAGGAATTGAAGGGGTTAGACAAGTTGGGAATTTGATTGATCCAGTTGGTCAAATTCAAATAAAAAGGGAACTTTCTAAAGGTTTAATCCTTGAAAGGAAAACAGTACCCATAGGAGTATTAGGAGTGATTTTTGAATCAAGACCTGATGCTGTAATGCAAATAGGTTCTCTGGCCATTAGATCTGGGAATGGGGTCATGCTAAAAGGGGGAAGTGAAGCGAATTTAACTAATCTTGCAATAGTTTCTGCACTAAAGAAGGGTCTACAAAAATCAAATCTTGATGAAAATGCAATCTGTCTTCTCACAAGTAGAAAAGATAGTATGGCAATGTTGAATTTAGAAAAATATATAAATTTAATAATTCCAAGAGGAAGCAATGAACTCGTTAAATTTATACAGGAGAATACAGAAATTCCTGTGTTAGGTCATGCTGATGGAATTTGTCATTTATATATAGATAATGAAGCAAAGATTGATATTGCTTTAAAAGTGTCTTTAGATAGTAAGATTCAATATCCAGCTGCATGTAATGCTGTTGAGACTCTTTTAATACATAAAGATATTGCCTCTGAATTTTTGAACAAGGCGATTCCAATGTTTAACTCTAACGATGTTAAATTGATTGGAGATAAAAAATCTTTTCAATTGGGTGTTGCTTTTGAAGCTGATTATGAGGACTGGCAAACTGAATATTTAGATCTTATTATTTCTATAAAAATTGTTAATGATTTAGAAGAAGCAATTGCTCATATACAAAAATTTAGTTCAAAACATACAGATGGAATAATTACGGAAAATATCAGTAATGCTAATAAATTTATGAGCGAGATAGATAGTTCAGGTGTTTTTCATAATTGCTCAACAAGATTCGCAGATGGTTTTAGATATGGCTTTGGAGCAGAAGTTGGGATATCTACACAGACATTGCCCCCAAGAGGACCAGTTGGACTGGAGGGGCTAGTAACTTACAAGTATTTTTTAAGAGGCGAAGGCCATGTTGTTGATGATTTTTCATCTGGGAAATTAATCTATTCACATAAAGATTTTTAAATCTTAGAAATGGAAACATATTTAAAAATTAAGGATATTAAACTTTGGGCAAGAGTTGGTGTTCTAGAAAAAGAAAGAGATCTAGGCCAACTTTTTAGTTTAGATGTTTTTTTATGGGCTGATTTTGAAAATTGTACTCAAAATGATGATATTAAAAGTACAGTTGATTATTCTAAATTAGTTGAAATATTAAAATATCAATCCAAGAAAATTTGTTGCTTAACTATTGAGAAATATTCAAATGAAATTTTAAAAATTATTGATGATGAGTTTCAAATTAGCAGAATTAAAATTATATTAACGAAATGTAAACCTCCAATTACTGGTTTTGATGGAGAGGTTTCAATAGTAAGAGTTTTTGAAAATAATTAACTGTATTGTCAAAGAGAAATCCCATAATATTAATACATGGACTCTGGAATACAGGAGATATTTTCTCTTCGATAACTTCTAAACTTGATGAAATTGGAATTGAATATTTTGCCCCAACGTTAAAGCACGAATATGGAATAACATCTATTGTTGAATTAACTAATTTATTAAATTATTTGATTTTAGAAAAATTTGGTTATGAAAAAGAGCTTGATATTTTAGGATTCTCGATGGGTGGAATAATTGGTAGATATTGGATTAAAAAATTGAATGGTTATAAAAGAACTCGAAGATTTATAACTATTGGGTCGCCACATAATGGAACTCTTGCATCCCAACTAATTCCTAAATATCCCTTTAAAGGAATATCTGAGATGAAAATTAATAGTCTTTTATTAAGAGACCTTTCTAGATCCGACTATCTTCTTAGTGGAATCAATTGTATTAGTTTTTTTACTTATTGGGATCTTATGGTTTTCCCTGGATGGAGAGCTTGTTTGAATTCGGGTGAGAAAATATCATTAAAGATCTATAAACATAAAAATTTGGTAAGAAATCCAGATGCTGTAGATAAAATTATAGAAAGGCTTCTCAATTAACAGATGATAGACCTAAGTGTCTAATCAAAGAATCGGTTTTTGGTTCTCTCCCTCTAAATAATTTAAATACCTCTAAAGGAGAGAAACTTCCACCAAGACTTAAAATTGTATCTTTGAATTTTTTACCTATGACTTTTATATTTTGATTATTTTCTAAATCAGCCTCTTCAAACATAGAAAAAGCATCGGCGCTTAAAACCTCTGCCCATTTATAAGAATAATATCCAGCTGAATAACCTCCTGCAAATATATGGCTAAAGCTACAAAGGAACTTATCTTCTTGAATAGGTTCGATTACCGTTGTATTTCTGGCAATTTCTTTTCTTATCTCATCAGAATTTTTACCCTGATTACTATAAATATTGCTATGCAATCTTATATCTGTAATTGCAAAATGTAGTTGTCTTAGAGTAGCCATGCCGCAATTAAAAGTTCTATTCTTTACTAATTTTTCGAAATTCTCATCAGATAATTTCTCCCCTGTTTTATAATGTTTCGCAATATTTAATAAAGTATTTTTGTGAAAACACCAGTTTTCCATAAATTGACTTGGAAGTTCAACGGCATCCCATTCGATATTATTAATACCGGCTGCTTGTGGAAGATTTACTGTGGTAAGCATATGTTGAAGACCATGACCAAATTCATGGAACAAGGTTTGAACTTCATCAAAACTCATCAAACTTGGTTTATCTTTTGATGGTGGGGTTTGATTACAAACTAAATAAGCAACAGGTAATGTGTTCCTACCGATATTGCTTTTGTTAAGGCATTCGTCCATCCATGCACCTCCCCTCTTTGACTCAGGACGAGAGAAGGGGTCTAGATAAAATGAAGCTATTTTTTCATCATCTTTATTTAGGATATTAAAAAACAAAACGTCATCATTCCATATAGGAGCTTCATTTATGGCTTCAATTACTTTAATGTCGAAGAGCTTTTCACTAAGTTTAAAGAGACCTTTTAAAACATCATTCAGAGGGAACCAGGGTCTAAGTGATTCTTGATCTAAATTAAGTTTTTCCTTTCTGAGAAGCTCCGACCAATAGCTAATGTCCCATGATTGAAGATTTTCAGAATTAGGGAATCCATTATCTTTTGAAAACTTATTAAGTAAAACTAATTCATTTTTGGCTGTTTTAAAGGCAGGCTTTCTAAGCTCCTCTAAAAGTTTTTCAACATTTTTAATTTCCTTAGCCATTTTTGTTGAAAGACTTAATTCTGCCCAGCTTTTATAACCAAGAAGTTTAGCCTGTTGAGTCCTAAGAGATAGAATTTCTTCAATAATTTGAGTGTTATTTTTTTCTCCATGAGAGGCTCTGCTCACAAAAGCTTTATATAATCTTTCCCTTAGATTACGGTTATTTGCATACGTCATAAATGCGGTGTAAGTGGGAATATCTAAACTTAACTTCCATGGTCCATTCTTTGTATCGGCTTCTCCTTCTTTTCTTAAGTATTCGTGAGCTGATATTGACATTAATTCTAGAACCCTTTCTGGAACCCCATCTATTTGAGATTTATCATTTAGGATTAAAAACCAAGAATTAGTGGCATCTAAGACATTATTACTGAAATTTGTAGAAAGTTCTCCAAGCTTCTCAGAAATATTATTGAATTCTTTCTGGTTAGCTATATTTAATGAGATACCTCTATGTTCCATTTCAATAATTTCTTTATCTAGAATTCTATTTTTGACCTCATCAAAATTATTTGTTTCTTTAAGCTTTATCAGAGCATTGAAAATCATTTTGCTTTGTCCAAATTTATTACTTAAATTAATAATTTCAGGTAGAAATTTTGAGTAAATTTCTCTTAAGCTTTCAGAATTTTTTACTCCATTAAGATGACTTATTACTCCCCAACTCCATCTTAAAGTTTCATTAACTTCATTTAAAGGGTTAATTACTTTGTCCCATTCTAAATTTTCTTGCTCTAAATAATTAGATAAAAATTTTTCAGTTTTTTTGAAATCTTGTTTTATCTTCTCTAATACACTTGGAAATTCTTGATTAATTCTATCTGAAGTAAATTTATTAAATTCAGGTAATTCTCCGTAATTAAAAATTGAAGTTTCCATTTTATCGAAGATTAAAATTGACTAATATTTGAGATGGATCCAATCAACTTAGCTAAAGATAGTTGTTGACTGAGAGCGTTTGTTGAAGATTCATATAAATTTATGGCAATTTTTGGCCAAAAACCTATTACTAAAGTAGGCAATAATAAACTGAAGCCAATTGTTAATTCTCTACTATTCATTTCTTTTACGGTAGCTAGCGCAGGAATCCTAGGTCCGAAAAATACTCTTCTACACATCGAAAGAAGATATATAGGCGTTAGGACAAGACCTATTGCTGCAATAAGAATTGTGATTGATCTAAAAAGAGAGCTAAAACCCTCTTGACTTGTGATCCCTAAGAAAACGGTGATTTCGCTTATAAATCCACTCATTCCAGGTAAGGCTAGAGACGCTAGAGAACTCGCCAGAAAAAAAGCAAATGTTATTGGCAAGACCTTTGCTAAACCTCCCATGTTTGGAATTGACAGAGTGTTTGTTCTCTCATAGAAGGAGCCCGTGACAAAGAACATAGCTGCTGCTATAAGCCCGTGACTTATCATTTGAAGCATTGCTCCGCTTATACCTAAAGCATCAACTGCTCCAATACCCAAAAGAACAAAACCCATATGACTCACTGAACTACACGCGATTCTTCTTTTTACGTTATCTTGTGCAAATGCATTTAAGGCACCATAAATTATATTAATAATTCCAAGAATAATTAAAGCAGGTGCAAGTTTTAGATGCACTTCGGGTAATATTTGAACATTAAATCTTAAGAGAGCATATCCACCCATCTTTAAGAGAATTCCCGCTAGTAACATTGATACTGGCGCGTTAGCTTCCCCATGAGCATCAGGTAACCAGGTATGCAATGGGAAGATAGGAAGTTTAACTCCAAAACCTATTAAGAAACCTAGATAAGATAATAATGCAAGACTGCCTGTTACATGTTTATTTGTTAGTTCGGTAAGATTTAAGGTAAATGTATCGCCACTCAAGGCAAGTGCAAGTCCACTGATAAGTATTAGTAAGGATGCTAAAGCAGTGTAAAGAATAAATTTTGTAGCTGCATATAATTTTTTCTTGCCTCCCCAAATAGCAATAAGGAGATAAACAGGAACCAATTCTAATTCCCAAGCTAAAAAAAATAACAAGAAATCTTGAGAAAGGAAAACTAGTGCTTGAGCTGAGGCTTGAACTAATAAAAGAGCAAAATATAAATTAGATTTTTTCTTTATCTTCCAACTAGCTGCAGCTGATAAGAATGTAATTAATCCACTCAAAGCTACTAATGGTGCAGATAAACCATCTACGCCTAGAGACCATTCTAAGCCTATTGAGGGTAGCCAAGTTAATCTTTCAACAAGTTGTAGTGAGCTATTTGATGTATCAAATTTTTGGAAAAGTACTCCAATTATTAGTAAAAAATCTATAAATAAAAAACTTAATGAGATATTTCTTGGGAGCGTATTATCTTCTCCTTCCTTAGAACTTAAGAAAGGCATTATTAATGCCCCAATTAAGGGTAATAAAACGATAGAGGATAGCAAAGGAAAAGATTCTAAATTCATAGAATAATGAATAGTTTTTTTATTCTAGTTGAAGTTGTTCTAGCTTGAGACTATAACATTAAAAATGCCTAAGTAGAACTACTTACCAGAGATGTCTCTAAATTGACTGCCTGTTGTGTGGACGTTCAAATATGGCGCTCTACTTGCCACGCCTAAGTTTTCCCAAGTTTTAACCATAGCTTGACTGACTTCTCTGCCATTATCCTTTTTGCACAAAGCTAATATACTTGGCCCTGCCCCGCTAATCGCACAGCCTAAAGCTCCAGCTTGTAGTGCAGCATCTTTAACTTCCAATCCACCTTTAATAAGCTTCCATCTGTATGGTTCATGTAATTTGTCAAACATTCCCTCTTTTATTAATTCATCATTACCTGTTTTTAAGCCGTTTAGTAATAAAGTTAATGCCCCCATATTAGTTACTGCATCAGAAATAGGTACATTTTTCGGCATTACTCTCCTTGCTTCACTTGTGCTAAGACGTATAGCAGGTATTGCCACTACAGCTTTAATAGAATCGTGCCAGTCACATCTAATAATTCTCCATCTCTGTGATGATGACCTGGCAGTTAAACAAAGGCCACCCAAAAGAGAAGGAACTACATTATCAGGATGACCTTCAATATCAATTGCGAGTTCTAAAAGTTTTTCTTTAGGTAAAGGGGAGTTCATAATCGCATTTGCTCCGATTAGTCCTGCAACTATTGCTGTGGCACTACTCCCTAGTCCGCGAGCAGGAGGAACTGCTAATTTCACCCTAGCTTCAAGGGCGAAAGGTTTGATATTGGCACTTTCCCATACTTTCTGCGCAGCCCTAAAAACTAAATTTTCTGGGCCTCCTCTTAAATGATTACCATCAGTACTCTCCATTATTAAATCAAATCGATCTCCGCCCCCATCTATTCTTGTAAAGATAAATTCGTTATATAAATCTAAAGCTGCACCTAGACAGTCGAATCCAGGACCTAAATTAGCAGTTGTAGAAGGAACTGTTACTATAATTTTTTTTCCTACTTCTGGAGAAGACATATGAAAATTATTTTATTTGTGAAAGCATTTTTGCTCTGCAGGCTGCGCTAAATAATCCGAACTCTTCATCTAAGATTACATTCACAGGTATATTTTTAAGAATATCTTTTAATCTTCCTTTATCTGAAAATTGTTTCATAAATAAACCTGATTTAAAGTTTATGAAATGTTTTGGAGCGGTCCCTCCAGAAATCCATAACCCTCCATAACATAATTCTTGAAGAGCAACGTCACCCAACAAAGAAGCGTAAGCATCTAACCATATTCTCTCCACTTGAATCATTATCTTATCCCCTTGATTGGAAAGATTACAAATTTCTTGAGGAAGTTCTTTTCTCAAATTATCAGAAATTTTTAATTCTTTTAAGTATTTTTGTAAAGGATGGTTTTTGGCATCAGGTTTGCTAAGTCTCCACTCAGCTATTCTTGATAACCCATTCCCACTAATGATTCTTTCACAAGATACCCTTTCAAGTTTTAAGGAATATTTGAACCAATTCTTTAATTCCCATTCTAATTCTGACTTTGGCGAGTATTCAACATGACCACCTTCGCTAGCTAAGACTTTTACTTTACTTCCAGATATAATTCCTTTTGCAATTCCTAGACCAGTTCCTGCTCCAACAATGGCATGCAAATCTAAGTTGCAGCCAGCTGACTGGTCTCCATTTTGAATAGTAGAATATTGACTTTTTTTTAAATATGGTATTCCATAAATTTGTACAGCAAAATCATTTATTAGCTCGCAACTTTGAAATTTAAATTTCTTTTTTAATCCATCGCCAGAAATATTCCAAGGCAAATTAATAATTTTTGCATTGTTATTAGATACAGGTCCTGCTACAGCGAAACAAGCTGAAAAAGGATGATTAATGTTTTGGCATTCATTTTTTAAGAAATCTTCTAATATTAAGTCAAGTGAATTCCATTCAGAAGATGCATATTTTTTTTTAAAAATTAAATTAGGAGAATTAGAATTAATATCCATTTTGAAAATGCCTAATAGAATTTTTGTACCTCCTAGATCACAAGCAAGAATATTCATCTACTTTAAATTAGTCTGTTCTTCCTTTTCTTTCTATTAAATTATCCATAAATTTATAGAGATCCTCTAACTTAAAAATACCCAAATTTTTCCCATCCAAGGCTCTTAAAGCAACTGAATTAACTTGTTCTTCTTTGTCGCCAATAACGGCAATTAAGGGAATTCTTCCGATAGTTGCTTCTCTTATTTTATAGCCTATTTTTTCATTTCTAATATCAACCTTCGAACGATAGCCCTTAGTATTTATTAATTGATTATATTTCAAACATTTCTCAATATTTCTATCCGTAATGCTCAACAATATTATTTGATAAGGTGCAAGCCAGATTGGGAATTTAGCTTCATATTGTTCAATTAAGATTCCTAAAAATCTTTCAAAAGATCCCAAAATTGCCCTGTGAAGCATTACAGGATTTCTTTTTTCGTTATTTAAATCAACATAAGTTGCATCCAATCTTATAGGCATTGAGAAATCAACTTGAATTGTTCCACATTGCCAGACTCTATCAAGACAGTCTTTTAAAGAGAATTCTATTTTTGGACCATAAAAAGCTCCTTCTCCTGGTTGCAGTTCCCATTTTAGATTTTTATTATCAAGAGCCCTGGTAAGAGCCTCTTCTGATTTGTCCCAAATATTTTCACTACCCACCCTTTTCTCAGGACGGGTTGATAATTTGATAATAATTTCATCAAAACCAAAAGTTTTGTAAACCTCGAAAACAAGATCAATAAAAGTAGAAACCTCAGCCTGAATTTGTTCTTCTGTACAGAAAATGTGCGCGTCATCCTGAGTAAAGTTTCTAACTCTCATTAAGCCGTGTAATGCACCAGATGGTTCGTTTCTATGACAAGAACCAAATTCAGCAAGCCGAATAGGTAAATCTTTATAACTTTTTAAACCTTGATTAAATACTTGAATATGACATGGACAATTCATTGGTTTTATTGCATAAGTTCTATTTTCTGATGCGGTAGTGAACATATCTTCTCTGAATTTTTCCCAATGACCTGATTTTTCCCAAAGAGATTTATCAACAGCTTGAGGGGTTTTAATTTCTAGATAATTATTTTTATTAAGTATTTCTCTTACATATTTTTCAAGAACTTGATAGATTACCCATCCATTTGGATGCCAAAAAATCATACCTGGAGATTCTTCTTGTATATGAAAGAGCGAATGCTTTTTTCCAAGTTTTCTATGATCTCTTTTTTCCGCCTCTTCTATTCTTGTTAAATAGTCATTGAGTTCTTTCTCTTTAGCCCATGCAGTTCCATAGATTCTCTGTAATGATTCATTTTCACTATTACCTCTCCAATATGAACCAGATAACTTCAATAATTTAAAATATCTAAGATGTCTTGTATTTGGAACATGAGGGCCTCTGCACATATCAATATACTCTTCGTGCTTATATAAATTGATGAGACCTTCATCAGGAATTTCTTCAATTATTCTTAATTTAAAAGTTTCATCTCGTTCTTGAAAAGTTTTAATTGCTTCTTTTTTGGTAACTTGCAAAATCTCAACATCATAATTTGTTTTTATTAAGTTGTTAATTCTTTTTTCTATTTTTATTAAATCCTCAGGGGTAAATCTATATTCAGAAAAAATATCATAATAAAAACCATTATCAATTACTGGACCAATTGCCATTTTTATATTTGGATAAAGTTGTTTAACGGCATGACCAATTAGGTGTGCAAAGGAATGTCTAATTATCTCAATACCTTCTTTATCTCGGGATGTAATTATTACCACTTTAGAATCATTCTTTATCGGAAGTGTTGCATCAAAAAGAACATCATTTACTTTGCCAGCAATTGTTGCTTTGGCTAAGCCGTCTCCTATGCTCTGAGCTATTTCTTTAATCGTTACCGGCTTTTCAAATACTTTTTTAGATCCATCTGGCAATGTTATTTCTGGCATGATTTATTTCTCTATTTCAAAGAATCCTAATTCAGATTTAACTCTACTAAGGGTTTTATTTGCCACTGCTTCAGCTTGCTCTTTACCTTGTATAAGTATCTTATTTAACTCATGTGGATCGTTAATCAGAACCTGATATCTTTCTTGAATAGGTTTAAGCGATTCTATTATTTGTTCTGTAAATATTTTTTTAAATGTCCCCCATCCTGTTTGAGATAAATCTCTCTCTAATTCAGAAACTTCTTTACCACTTAATAAAGAATAAATCATTAAAAGATTCCTGGATTCAGGTCTCTCGGGGTTATTAAATTCCATTCCCATATAACTATCACTTTTAGCTCTTTTTATTTTTTTTGTAATTATTTCAGGAGTATCTAACAAATTAATTCTACTACCCTCGTTAATGTCACTTTTACTCATTTTTTTTGATCCATCATTTAAGCTCATTATCTTTGAACCATTTTTCATAATGATTGGTTGAGGAATTTTTAATATGTTTTCTCCCTTACTAAATTTGGCATTAATTCTCTGTTGTGCAATATCTCTGGCAAGTTCTAAGTGTTGTTTTTGATCTTCCCCTACTGGGACATAATCAGCATCGTACAACAAAATATCTGCAGCCATTAGGATTGGATAATCAAATAATCCAATAGAAACATTATTTCCTTGCTGGACAGATTTTTCCTTGAATTGGATCATTCTTTCCATCCAATTTATGGGAGTCATACAATTTAATATCCAACAAAGTTCTGAATGTGCAGAAATATGGCTTTGAACAAAAATAGAACAAATTTTAGGATCAATACCACAAGCAACATATAATGCTGCAGTGGAAAGTGTATTTTTAGAAAGTTGCTTGGGGTCATATTCTGCAGTGATTGCATGTAAATCAACTACACAAAGGAATGTTTCATGCTTCTCTTGGAGTGCAACCCAGTTGCTTATTGCTCCAAGCCAGTTTCCAATATGTAAATCTCCTGTAGGTTGAACTCCAGAAAGAATCCTTTTTTTATTTATCATCCCCTTCTTCTTGTTTTTTGATTTCTTCTTCGATTGGTTGAATCTCTTCACTAGGAGTATTTTTAACAGGCCTTGCAAAAGGATCAGGCGCTGCGTTTTTACTTTTGTTTTGAGAAGTTACTGTCTTACTAGGTGTTGATGTGTTTTTGTTATTTCTTGCAAATTTTGTTATCGATTCCATTAAATCTTTATCTTCAATCATTTCGCTAAGTGTTCTAACTGAAAATCCTAAAACTGCGACTGTCGACTTGAGTTGAAAAGCCTCCTGTATTGATCTAACAGCTTTCATTTCATTATCACTTAATCTTATTCGAAATCCTCCTCCATCTCTATTTCCTCCAGATCTGTTCCTAAAGCTAGATCTATCATTATTACCGCGGCTTCTGTAGTTCTCTTGACCATAATTATTGTCGTAATTGGAATTTGACATCTTAGAGATTCTTTTTTTTATTTAAACAGTCTATTAACTTACCACCTAGTTATGCAAGAAGTCTTAAATTGAACTATAAAAATTTTTATCCATAATTGAAGAGTTATGTAATCTTTCTTTTTTTCATTCACAACTTGCACTAAAGTAGAAGAAGAAGGATATTAAATTATTGTGTTTGATATTAGTAAAGAAAACTTTTTTAAGGATTTAATAAAGTTCCCCAAAAAAAATATATTTATAATTCTACTTTTTTTAGGTTTTGGAGAATGGTTTTTAAGTGATTTAATAAATTTCGCAGGCGGTTCAATAGGCTTTTTTATTTTATGTTTTGGGGCATATTTTTACTTAAAGAGTGAAAAGCCAAAATTTAATGAGCCAAAGGACTTAGATGGTTGGATAAAACTTTGTAATGAAGATTTAGATTTCTTCGAGGAAATTGAATTACATAATAATTTAGAAAAACAAAATATTAATAGAAAAATAGCTCTTGAATTAATACTAAATAGAGAGAAAAAAGAGGAGATTTATTGTATTGGGCAGAAGAATTTTGACTCGAATGCAACATTATTTAAAAATTACTTTAAAGAAAGTAAGTTTAAATTGAATTTTTTGGAAAAACTTCCAAAATATAATTCTGCTGAAATTGTTCCTGAAGTAATTTTAAATAGCGATGCTATTTTGTATTTTTTAAAATTACCTTTATCCGCTAATGATTTTTTGTGGTTAGAAAAACTTCCTAATAATATGCCCATTTGGTTAGTAGCATCATTTACAAAAGGATTAGATTTTAATAATGAATTAGAGGAAGTTAAGGCTCAGATTTCAGGAGAATATGCAAACAGAATAATTAGATTTGACAAAACTAAAAATAGCTTTGCAAATATACCTTTTTCTTTGCGTAAGTTTTTTATAAGTTCAAATAATAATATTGAAAATACTAAAAAAAGACTTTTGAAGAGATTGCATACGAATTGGCAATCTGAGATTGAGGGAATAAGAAGAATGCAGTTGAAGGATTTACAGAGGAGAAATCAAATTATCGTTGCTACCTCTGTTTTCTTGTCTCCGATTCCATCAATAGATGTCTTATCAATGACTGTTTTAAATTCCTTAATGATTAAAGAAATTAAGTCTATATGGGGATGTAATTGGTCTCCAGAAATATTGGATAAAGTATCAAAACAAATAATCAAGACTGCAATTGCACAGGGAGTAATTGAATGGAGTGGTCAGACTTTAATAGGCTTAACAAAATTGCATGGCCCAAATTGGTTAGTAACTGGGGCATTCCAAGCAATAAGCGCAGCATATTTAACAAGAGTAGTATCAAGTTCATTGGCCGATTTCATGGCTTTAACAAAAGGAGTCTCAGAACCTGATTTGGAATTTATAAAAGAAAACTCCGATAAGATCGTTGAAAGAGCCTTTGAAAATGAAAAAATAAATTGGAAATCTTTGATACCAGAGTTAAATATTCCATTGATTCGAATCACCTAATAATTCCAAAATTTAGACTTATTGTAAAGAAAATTATGAAAAAAAAATTATTGCTCTTTGTATTTTCTTTTCTAATATTTCTTAGTGCAAATTCTTGCAAAAGGACTTCCTTTGAAAAAAAAACTAACAAAGAAGTAATTTTGGCAAGTTTTACAGTCCTGGCAGATATTATTGAAAATGTTGCTAAAGATGAGTTTGTTGTTAAATCAATTACTAAACCAGGAGTTGAAGTTCATGGTTATCAGCCAACCCCAAGTGATCTTATAAAAGCTTCCAAAGCCTTTGTTTTTATTGATAATGGATTTGGATTTGAATTGTGGGCTGAGAAATTTGTTTCAAACTTACAAATTAAGAGAGTAACTATTTCAAATAGATTAGAACCGATTTTTATAAGTGAAGATTTCTATAAAGGTAAACCTAATCCTCATGCGTGGATTTCTCCTAAAAGGGGAATGATTTATGTAGATGTCATCGTTGATTCTTTATCAGAATTAAAACCATCGAAAGCAGAATCATTTAAAAATAACGGACAAATTTACAAGAATAAAATCGCTAAAATAGATAAAGATTTTTCACTTTTTATTAATAATATTGAGAAAAATAATAGGTATCTAGTAACTTGTGAAGGAGCATTCTCTTATCTCACAAATGATTACGGATTAAAAGAAGCTTATTTATGGCCAGTTAATGCTGAAAGTCAAATTACACCGAAAAGAATGGCAAGAACAATTTCTTTGGTAAAAAATAAAAATATCCCATCGGTCTTTTGTGAAAGCACTGTAAGTAATGAATCACAAATGGTTGTTGCCGGTGAAACAGGAGCAAAGTTTGGGGGAGATCTTTTTGTTGATTCCCTTTCTCAAGATAATAATAGTGCTAATACTTATTTAAAAATGCTTCAACATAATTTGACTCTTATTAAAAAAAACCTCAATTAAAAATATGGATGAACTTAATTATAAAAGTTATAGAATTGAGGCAGAAAATATCTGTGTTGATTATCACGGAAAAGTTGCTTTATATGATGCGAATTTAAGATTAAAGGCTGGACAAATTTGTGGATTAGTAGGAATGAATGGTGCGGGGAAAACAACTTTTTTTAATGCCTTAACTGGTTTTGTAAATATCTCAAAAGGTAAAATAAGAATAAATGGTGAGTCTGTAAGAATTGCTCAACAAGATCAGTCAATTGCATATGTTCCTCAAAGTGAAGGGATTGATAGTCAATTTCCAGTAAGTGTATGGGATGTTGTAATGATGGGTCGATATGGGTCAATGAATATTCTGAGATCCCCAAGAGAATCAGATATTCAAGCTGTTAAGGATGCTATAGAAAGAGTTGATCTTATGGAACTTTCATCTACTCCAATTGGCAATTTATCTGGGGGACAAAGGAAAAGAACTTTTTTAGCAAGAGCTATTGCACAACGGGCATCAATACTATTACTTGATGAACCCTTTGCGGGAGTTGATATTAGAACTGAGAAACTTATCTCAGAATTATTTATTCAATTTAAAAATGAGGGGAAAACAATTTTGCTATCTACTCATGATATGATTCATGTTCGTGAATTTTGTGATTTAGTTCTTTTAATAAATAAGACAGTTGTTGCATATGGAGAGACTTCGGAAGTATTTACCCCAGAAAATATTACAAGTACTTTTGGAGGGATGTCGCCAGATGTCTTGTTTGGACCTGAATCTTAAAATCTAGTTTTATGGATCTATGCTTTTTATCTACAAACATAACTTCTTTTGTAGCAGATCCTTTATCTCATGAATTTATGAGAAAAGCTCTATTAATGAGCTCATTAGTAGCAGCTGTTTGTGGATTTTTATCTAGTTATTTAACACTTAAAGGTTGGGCTTTAATGGGAGATGCGGTATCTCACTCTGTAATGCCTGGTGTTGTTGTCGCTTATGCTTTGGGACTTCCTTTCTCGCTTGGGGCTTTCATTTTTGGAGTGGGTTCTGTAGCTTTAATAGGCTTTGTTAAACAAAAATCCAGAATTAAAGAAGATACCGTAATTGGCTTGGTTTTCACAGGTTTTTTTGCTCTTGGAATAGTTTTAGTTTCAAAGATTAAAAGTAATATTGATCTTCACTCAATTCTTTTTGGTAGCCCTCTAGGAATTTCTCTCTCAGATGTAAAACAGACGGTATTTATTTCCCTATTAGTGGTAATACTATTGTCAGTTTTTAGGAAAGACTTAATACTTTATTGTTTTGATCCAAGACACGCAAAAACAGTAGGAATTAATGTCTTATTTCTTCATTATTTATTACTTACATGCTTGTCTTTAGCGGCTGTAGTTGGATTACAATCTGTTGGAATAGTTCTGGTTGTTGCAATGCTGATTACTCCTGGTGCAACGGCATATTTATTAACAGATAAGTTTGATAATATGACCATCATTTCAGTAATTAGTGCAATCATTTCAAGTGTATTTGG
>QCTC01000028.1 GCA_003211315.1 Prochlorococcus sp. AG-670-O17
TAATTTCCGTCACACATACTATAAGTCAAAGTCTTAGTAAATGTGCAGAGCGAATCTTATACCTTTGATAACTAATACTTATCTATGAATCTATTTTTTTATTCAAATTATAGGTAGGTCTTGTGAGGGAATAAATCTTACTGTCAAAAAGATTAAACAGATAATATGTTTGGAGTATAAATATTTTTAAATTTCGCAGCCGCGATATGAAGGGTTCTCTTCACACTTAAGTTTCCAATAAATTACTTTGATATTTGCTCCGTTATCTATATCGTTAATAGTCCTAAAGTATTTAGGAATGATTGTATAAGGAACTCTTTTATTCATGATTTCCTCCTACTTATTACACCTTTGTTCTAACTACTAACGCATATCATTTATGAGTATCAATATGTACGGTTTAAGGAAGAATAAAGTACGGGTAGAGCACCAAATTTTGAGACTGTTATTTAATTGCCAGTCCTAGGATAAATACATGGTTGTCATGAGGCAGTTGCAGGGATACAACTGAAGCCAACCATAAATTATTAGAGCTCAAGTCAAGATATAAAACACACTCATATAACTAAGGAGATAGTGATGTATTTAAGAACCACGAACATCTATTAATAACACTCCTAATACCGATTAATAAACAAAATAAAGGGGCATGTGTTTGCCCCTTTCGAGTCTTCTGAACTCATTATCTGAAAAGTCGGTGAGTGCTTTTGACTCCTAAATTATTTCTACTCCTGTTGAATGGGAAAAGATATTCGTGACAACCACAAAGCACTTCTACTCGGGTAAAAATACTCTATGAATATCAAGTCAATAAGAGGATAATAAAGGTATAGATCTAGGAGGTCTTATGAAACTATTCAATCAATTTAATATCCTTCCAAGATACCTAACCGCATTTAACTATGCAGGTTTAAACCTGAATGAAACTCCAAAAGAACTTGAGCAATGCCCCGTAGAGTTTCAAACCTTCTGGGACAAAGAATGTAAAGACAATCCAACTAATCAAAATTGTTTAATCTATTGCGACTGAGGTTAAATTATTCATCCTTGGTCAATCAAAGTGTTATTCCACCATTCCATTAATTCTCTTTTTCTCTTAATTCAGGGAAACAATTAGCAATATGGATTAACTCATAAACCTCTTCACTATCATATTTCTTATCTGGAACTCCACTACCTACTTCTATACCTTTAGCTTTCATTTTCTCCAGGATCAACTCCTGCCTTTGTAGGCTAGTCATTGATTTATATTTTTTCCTTCTTTCTTCTTTGTTCATGAGATTTTACTTTTGTTGCTGTTGTTGATTTTGTGCTGAATAAATATTTTTTTGATAGTGATTGTATAGATCAATTTCTTCTTGGTCTTCACTAGCTAAACCAAGATTGAGTCTTGCTAAAAGCATTATTCTTTGTTTTCTGTAGTGTGAAATTGCCATTACTCTTGTTGCTGTTGATCTAATACTGATTGTTTAAATTCTAGTTTTCTTGCAAGTTTATGGATGGCGGACCCCGATCTGTTGCTATAAATAATTAAGACTTTCTTGTTCCGCCATAACAATAATTCTCTTGCTTAGAAATAAGATCCCAACAATCTTTGCAAGAAAATATCCAGGTTTTATAGTTAATTGATTTAACTCTATATTGTACTTTATCTAACTTATCGCAGACATCGCATCTTTTCATTTCAGAGTATTAAGTTGGTAAGGCACTTTGGTTAGGCATTTTGGTTAGACACCCATAAAGAAGTAAATAAAATACCTCCAAGATAGCAGTCATTACAACAGTTCTTAGAGGTACACCGAATCCCCGCCAGTTCTCTGATGCATCGACCTGGAAAAGCCAGAAGAGGAGTCAAAGTGGGCTTTCGTTTCCAATTACAGGATTGGTTTACGTCTACATCACGACAGTCTCCTCAAGTCGAAAAAAGAGTCAGATCAGAGCACATAAAGAAGAACTTGACCAAAGATCCAGTAAGTAAATATTAACTTATTTCTTGAGTCATTTGGAGATGGCTAAATCTCTCTTGCCTTATTTAAGATTTCTTTAGTCATTTGGAGATGGCCAAATCTCTCTTACCTTATTTAAGATTTCTTTTGATTTTTCAACTCTTTTCGACTGATTATCTTCGTTAAGTAAAAACGTTATATGAGCCATTTTCCGTCCAACACTTTCTTTAGATTTACCATACCAATGAAGATTGGAACCCCCGATTTGAGATAACAATTCTAATCTTTTTTTTATGGACAAAGGAAATTTTTTATTTAAACCTAGTAAATTTATCATTAAGGATCCTTGGGAATGCATTTTTATTTCAGGAGGCTTGATGCCTGAAGATATACAAACATATTGATCGAACTGGCTTGAAGAACAAGCTTCAATAGAAAAGTGTGCGGAATTATGAGTTCTAGGCGCTATTTCATTAATTAAAAGTCCTTTATCACCAAAAAAGAATTCGATTCCCATCACTCCTACATAATCAAGTTCATTTACTATTGATGAGAAAATATTTTTCGCAAAAGTCTCCAAATCATAATCAATTTCAGCTGGAGACAAAACCCAATCACAAATATTATTTTTTTGAAATGTCTCGACAACTGGAAAGAATCTTATTGTCCCATCAAAATCTCTTGATCCTACTAAAGCAAACTCATTTTTATAATCAACCCATTCTTCAATTATCCATTCTTCTGAATTGGTCTCAACAAAAAAAGAATTCAAATCTTCTTTAGTATTGATTTTTGTATTTCCTTTACCGTCATATCCACCTTTATAAGATTTAATCATTAGAGGAAAATTCCAGTATTCAACTTCTTCATCATTAAGACTTTTAAACTCCTCAATTGGTTTCCATCTTGGTGATGGGAGGTTCAATCTTTCTATTAATATTTTTTGAGAGATTCTATCGACCAAAGGTTTAATTGATTCAAGACTTGGTACAAAAATATTTTTAGACTCAATTAAATTCAATTTTTCAATTTTTATCCATTCATTTTCAAAAATAATTTTTTCGCACTCTTTAATTAAGTCCTTATTCCCTTTTACCTTTAAGGGATCAGCTTCAATTACATAATCTGCTTTTGAACCTGCTGGATCATTGGAAGATTTAGTTTGAACGCATACTTTTATTCCTCTATTGTTTGCAGCTTCAGCAAGCATTAAAGCTAATTGACCACCTCCAATTATTCCTATTGAATAATTTTTCTTTATATTTTCAATATTTTTTTTTAGATTCATATGATGATCTTATTATGATTTTTAATTCTTAACAACTGATTATTTTAATCTAATTTTTAAGTCAAGATAAGGTTAGAATAAATAAAATCAATTTTTAAAATTTATAAAAAACTCTTCTAAAACATTTATTGTGGATAAGAACAAAATACTAGTTCCTCTTAGTAATAATTCATACGAAGTTATTATAAAACAAGGATTAATTAATAGCATTGGAGATGAACTAACCCGAATTGGTATTAATAATAATAGAAAAATTCTTATAGTTTCTAATAAAGAAATCTCAACATTATTTGGGCGGAAACTTCTTAATAATTTAAAAAAGTA
This sequence comes from Prochlorococcus sp. AG-670-O17, assembly GCA_003211315.1. Taxonomy (GTDB): domain Bacteria; phylum Cyanobacteriota; class Cyanobacteriia; order PCC-6307; family Cyanobiaceae; genus Prochlorococcus_A. The sequence goes on from QCTC01000028.1 coordinate 3,559, forward strand.
TAATTTTAATGCAGAAATATTCAATATTAAAGCTGGAGAATCTCATAAGAACTTGGCAAGTTTAAGTGAGATATTTAATACTGCTTTTGAGGTTGGTTTAGATAGGAATTCCTTGATGATTGCACTCGGGGGTGGAATTGTAGGGGATGTCACTGGTTTTGCCGCCGCTACATGGTTAAGAGGTATTGAATATATTCAGATTCCTACAACATTATTATCTATGGTTGATTCATCTGTAGGTGGTAAAACAGCTGTTAATCATCCTAAAGGAAAAAATCTAATAGGAGCTTTTCATCAGCCAAAAGCCGTTTTTATAGACCCTGAAACTCTAAAAACCTTACCAACGAGAGAATTCAAAGCAGGCATAGCGGAAGTAATCAAATATGGCGTCATAAAAGATAAATCACTTTTCAAATACTTAGAAAATGAAAAGAATAGAGATAAAATCCTCAATCTCGAGAACGAATCATTAATAAAAATAATAAATAAATCAATTAAAACTAAGGCTTTTATAGTTTCTGAAGACGAGAAAGAAAATGGAATTCGAGCAATATTAAATTATGGTCATTCTTTTGGCCACGTAATTGAAAATTTGTGTGGATATGGAGAGTATCTACATGGCGAAGCAATATCAATCGGAATGAAAATTGCAGGAGATATTGCTACTGAAAAGAATTTGTGGTCAAAAGAGCATTCTTTAAGGCAAGATCATCTTATTGAAAGCTATGGTCTGCCAACACAAACACCCAAAATTAAAAAGAATGAAGTAACTAAAATACTTATGGGTGATAAAAAGGTACGTAATGGGAAAATGAGATTTATATTACCCATAGAGCTTGGAGAAGTTGATATATTTAATGATGTAAATGAGACGCAATTCCTAAAATATTTCGATTAGCGAATACAGATTGAATTTATTTTAGATTTCTTATTATTAAACTTGCTAAACACAAACCATTTAAAATCTCCTAAACAGATTGGGTCAACTAATCTCAACAAGGCTTCTCTTCTAGAAAGAGCTTTTGAGATATCATCCTTTAGTTCATTCTGAATTTCAAAAAGTCGTTCGGCTAAACCAAGTGACAATAATGCCTCTCCTTGTTTGACTATTCCAATAGTTTTAAAACCTAAAGTTTCCGAATCATAAATTAAACTTTCAATACAAACATGAGAAGTTAAATCACAATCCCCAGGAGACTCAAAAATATTTTCAACAACTTTTTGGTTTTTATAGGAGATTAATGTCCCATTACTATTTCCCAATGAATAATATCTATTAGCTTCTTTGGCATAGTCAATTATTAATAAAATTCCATTATTGATTTTTGCATAAATAGCCATTAACCATTTTTTATTATCTATGTGCCATTCGGTAGTCCATCCTTCTGGCGCATATTTAGGGGGAATATTAATATCTAATTTTTCCTGAGCAGAGGCAATACTTTTTTCTAATTCTTTTGTAATTGAAATTGCTTCAAAGAACAATCTTCCTGATTTCTTATCTATAGAGACTCCTTGTCGTTGCATTTTGCCTTTTAAATTTATTATTCTTTCTACTGGCAAAGCATCGAGTACCTCATTAGCTAATACAACCCCATTTAAACTTCTATCTTCCAAGTCCTTTAAGCTTCTCCATAATATATCAAAACCCAGTTTTAAATATTTTTCTAATTTCTTTTGCTGTTTTTTTATCATTCCTTTATTTGGCTCAATAATGATAAAACAAACATTTTTTAATATGTTTTTATCTTTAATAAAGAAATACTCAAGAAGACCACTCATGAGACTGCCGTCGCCTGCTCCAAACTCAATCACTGATAACTTATCATCACAAATTGATTTACTTTTTACCTGTATCAACCATTCATAAATTTGTTTCGATAACAAAAACGCAAAGTCATCTGACATTGAAGGCGAAGTAACAAAATCACCCTTAGAGCCAAATTCAGCTTTACCACTTCCGTAGTATCCATTGTTTAGGTCATTCAAAACGAAGTCCATATAGTCATAAAAACTTATAGTTCCTCCCTTTTTTATTATTTTTTTTATTAACCATTCTTGATTATTCGCGGGTAGGCTTTTCATCGGCGAAAATATATAAAGACAAAAAAACTTTTATGCATTCAAAGATTAACTATTTCTTAGTAATATTTCTATCTATAGTAATTTTAATTTTTAATGAACCTTCTTTTGCTATTAATAATCCAAATCTTTTACCTGAAGAAAAAACACCTGTTATTGATTTAGCTAAGACATTAAGTCCAAATCAGAAAAAATCTTTAGAGGAAAATCTTAATAACTTAGAAAAGGAAAGTGGTTGGAAGATTAAATATTTATCTCAATTCGAAAGTGTTCCTGGAATTGCGATTAAAGATTATTGGGATTTAGATGAAACAAGTTTATTAGTAATTGCAGATCCTAGAGGAGGTAATTTATTAAATTTTAATGTTGGTGAAGCATATTTTGCTTTCATGCCAAGATTATTTTGGGTGGAACTTCAAACAAGGTTCGGAAATCAATATTATGTAAAAGATCATGGAGAAGATGGAGCAGTATTAGATGCAATTAATTCAGTAAAAATTTGTCTTGATAAAGGAGGGTGCCAAGTTGTTCCTGGATTACCAAAAGAACAATATATATGGACTTTGTGTACTTCTATCTTAGGAGGATTAGTGGCAGGATTTGCTGCCGCCCCGAGAAAAGAGGGCCAAGTCATATCAATTGGATTTTTAGCTCTCCTTTCTCCTTTATGGGGAATGCTATTTGGCATTTTTGGTTTAGCACCAATAATTTCAAGAACAAGCGAAATAATACTGCTATTCAAAAATGGACTTGCCTTTGCTGCCGCAGCAATTGCAGGATACCTCTTATCACAAACCGTATTCTCTAGATTTGAGAAACCTAAAAAAAGTTAAGAATTTCTAGCTAAAAATCTCCATTTCGAAAAAGTATTTCTTCTTCAGATATCTCCCCTGACTCTGAATACCATCTGTGAGAAATATGTGAAATTTCACTATCTGCAAACTCAACCCATGAAAAGTTTACTAATAATTTACCCTCAATATTTTGTTTATATCTCGGAACTATTGCAGAATTCAAATAAGCTGTACCTTCTTTATCAATTTTGAACATATTTCTCAAACCTTGATTTCTTTTCAGACGATTATGCATATGTCCAAAAATAACAAGGTCAATTTTTCTTTGTTTTTGTATTTCGGAAATTGCGACAGCTAAATCCCTATCTCCCCAGTCACAGGAGGGCTCTTTCCAATCTTTACCACAAATACTTTTAGAGTCTGATCCCAAGCCTGAAGGACCTGCATGTGACATGAAAACAAGAGGTAATTCTCTCCTATTTTTTTCTGAACATTTAAGCATTTTATTAACTGACTCTTGTTCGCTTATGGGTCCATAAACTGCTTTAACTTCATTTGAAAGATAATAACCACCTCCTGAACTACAGGGCCTAGCACTTAAAATATTTAATTGATTATTAAATATTTTCAAATCCCAAGCGCAATATTTTTCTTGCAAAATACGAATCTGTTTTAAGAGAGTCTCTCCTGTTGAGTCTTTACCTCGATCATGATTTCCCAAAATCACAAAAGTAGGGATTTTTATAAGATTGATCTTCTTTATTATTTTGATACTACCATCAGAAATATCTCCAATAAATAGAACAACATCTGGTTTTATACGCGATAAAATCCCAATATCTGCCTCAGACCACTGACCATGACAGTCACCAACAATAGCAATTTTTAAATTTGTCAGAATTTTTTCTATTTAAAGGCATATAATCTATTAAGAGACATTGTAAATCCTGAACAGTATAACTTCTACTGCAAAACAGAAATCTAATCAAAACGAAAAAGATTTGATTTCTGAAATTAAGGAGCTTTGCTTAAAAGCTAATGCGATAATTCTTGCACATTATTATCAAGCACCAGAAATTCAAGATATCGCTGATTTTATTGGAGATTCTTTAGATCTCTCTAGGAAAGCTGCAAATAATGATGCAGACATAATAATTTTTTGCGGTGTCCATTTCATGGCAGAAACTGCGAAAATACTTAGCCCAAACAAAACAGTTTTATTACCTGATATTGATGCAGGTTGTTCTTTGGCTGATGATTGTCCTGCAGAAGAGTTCCAAAAATTTAGAGAAGAAAATCCAGATCATTATGTTGTAAGTTATATAAACTGTACTGCAGAAGTAAAAGCTCAAAGTGATTTAATATGCACTAGTAGCAATGCTGTTTCATTAGTAGAAAAAATTCCTCAAGATAAAAAAATTATATTTGCACCAGATAAAAATCTAGGTCGATGGGTTCAAAAAAACTCAGGTAGAAAACTTAAACTTTGGCCAGGCAGCTGTGTAGTTCATGAAACATTTAGTGAAGAGGCTTTATTAAAATTAAAGTACAAACATCCTGATGCAAAAGTAATAGCCCACCCTGAGTGCAGCCAAAATCTATTAGTACTTTCAGATTTTATTGGTTCAACCAGTAAGTTATTAGATTTCGTTAGTAATGATAATTCTGATACTTATATGGTTTTAACGGAACCTGGGATAATACATCAAATGAAAAAGAAAGAACCTAATAAATATTTTATTGAAGTACCAGATATTGATGGGTGTAAATGTAATGAGTGTCCGTATATGAAATTGAATACATTAGAAAAAATTTTAGATTGTTTAAAAAACAATTCCCCTTCAATTGAATTAGATCCTGAAATAATTAAAAAAGCTTACAAACCCATAAAAAGAATGCTGGATATGAGCATCTAAATTAATGAATAAACAAAATTACTCTTATTATTTTCAAAAACAGCTAATACATTTGCAGAATTAGGTACAAACTGACTTACTAATTTAGTTCTTTTAATAATTTTAAGAAGTTCTTTCTCACCAGCTCTATATTGTCTATCTCTTTTAGTACCAATTTCTCTTGGAAGAATTGGATTAGAATTCATTTTGATTTCTATATCTGGAGTAATTCCAAACTTATTTATATCTGTTCCATTAGGAGTTAAGTATTTGGCGACCGTAACTGTTAACCCTGAACCATCCACCAAAGTTCGCATAGACTGAACAAGGCCTTTGCCGAAAGTTTTCTTCCCTACTAATTTACCTCTATTATTGTCTCTTATGGCTCCGGAGACTATTTCACTTGCGCTCGCCGAACCTTCATTGACAAGTACAATTAAAGGTTTTTTAGTTAAAGCCTTACCATTTCCTCTTTTTGTTTCTCTCAAACCATCTTTAGATAAGGTGCTTACGATTATGCCTTTATCAATAAATTGACGAGAGATATCAATACTAGATTCTAATAAGCCTCCAGGATTACTTCTTAAATCAAGAACATATCCAGAAACTTTTTTTATTTCTAGATCTTTCAATGTATCTTTCATCTCTCTTGATGCATTAGCATTAAATTGTTTTATTCTCACGTAACCTATTAATAATCCATCTTTAGTTTCATTGATTTTGCTTGTCACTGATTTTATTTCTATCCTTTCTCTTAATAAAGACTTATAAAAAGAATTCCCATTTCTTAGGATTTCAAGTTTAACTTTTGTACCTCTTTTGCCCCTTATTAATTTAACTGCATCCTCAATATTCAATCCTTTAGTAGATACATTATCGATTGATAAAATCATATCTCTAGCTTTAATTCCAGCCTCATAAGCAGGGGTTCCCTCTATTGGAGAAATAATTATTAGAGAATCAGACTCTTTATCTTTAACAATTTGTATTCCGACTCCTGTTAATTCTCCTGAAGTATCTATTCTCATTTGATTAAATTCTTTAGGGTCTAGAAATCTTGTATATGGGTCATCTAAATTTGAAAGCATATCTCTAATAGCATCATATGCTTCATTATCATCTGAATATTTTTTTGCTAAAAATTCTTTTCTTAAATTAATCCAATTAGATCTCTCAAATTTTCCACTTGAATCAAGGAAGTCTCGATATACAATTTGCCAAACGTGATCAATAACCTCTTTGTAGTTATTTTGTAAAATTGTCGCTTTTGTAGGATTACTCATCAATATTCCAGAAAAAGTAGTCACCATTAAAAAGACAATTTGCTTTTTAAATAATTTTTTTATCTTCAAGGGTCGTTACTATACATTAATTTTTTTATTAATTGAATTATAAATTAAAAATATGTTTAGGGATCAATCCATTTCCCATCATCTTTAATGAGCCTAATTAAAGCATCAACCCCTTCATCCTCAGGTACTCTTTTTATCTCTTCTTTTCTTCTATAGAGAGCAATTGTACCTTTACCTTTGCCTACATAACCGTAATCAGCATCTGCCATTTCTCCTGGGCCATTTACTATACATCCCATTATTGCTATGTCTAAACCAGTCAAATGGGAAGTGGCATTCCTCACTTTATCTACAACCTCCTCTAAATTAAAAAGCGTTCTACCACAGCTAGGACAACTTATATATTCAACCATTGTTTTTCGCAATCCTAAAGATTGCAAAATTGAATAGCATACTGGAATCTCCTTTTCAGGAGCTTCAGTTAGAGAAACTCTGATAGTATCTCCAAGACCTTCGGCAAGAAGTGTTCCTATACCTGCAGTACTCTTAATCCTTCCATAATCACCATCTCCTGCTTCAGTAACACCCAAATGCAAAGGGTAATTATATCCTTCTGTATCTAATCTATCTGCAATCATTCTATATGCAGCTAACATCACTGGTGCTCTCGAGGCTTTCATAGAAATAATGATGTTATGAAAATCAAGCTCATCGCAGATTTTGACGAATTCCATTGCAGACTCTGTCATCCCTAAAGGTGTATCTCCATAAGTAAAAAGCATCCTCTCGGATAAAGATCCATGATTAACTCCAATTCTTAAAGCTTTATTTTCTGACTTTAAAACTTCTACAAGAGGAGTAAATCTTTTAAGAATTGTTTTTTTAATAGTCTCAAACTCAGCGTCAGTATATTCAGTCCTTGTAGGATCTGATTTCTCAAAAACAAATAATCCTGGATTAATTCTTACTTTATCAACATGTTTTGCAACCTCCATGGCAATTTTCATTCCATTGTGATGAACATCTGCAACTAAGGGGGTATCTATATTATTTTTTATTAATTTTTCTTTAATATCCCCAACAGCCTTTGCATGAGCTAAAGAAGGAACAGTTAGTCTTACTATTTCGCATCCAACTTCATGAAGTCTTTTAATTGCTAAATAAGAATTATCCACATCCATGGTATCTTCATTTATCATCGATTGAACTCTTACTGGATAATCACTACCAATTGCGATATTCCCAACCATTACAGTTCTAGTTATCCTTCTCTCAATATAGGTTGAATATCTCCTTGAGAGACTATTCACCTCTTTTGATTGAGTAAGTGACATTAAATTCTAGAAATTCAAAAAATCTTACTTAAATTATAAAGCATATAGTTTACTACTAACATTCTTAAGGTCTTTTAAAGTTAGATCATATGGTTTTTCAACCTCTTTTGAAGAGAATCTCAACAAATAAGATGGGTGAAAAATAGTAATAATTTCTCTCCCACCTTTCTTAAACCATTTTCCTCTTGTTTTAGAAATTGGATTCTTTATTTCCAAAATAGTTCTCATAGCAGTCGAACCGGTTAAAATAATAAATTTTGGATCTACTAGTTTAATCTGCTGCATTAACCATGGTTTATGAATATTTATTTCTTTATTAGTTGGTTTTCTATTGTTTGGAGGACGGCATTTAATTACATTGCAAAAATATACATCCTTTTGTAAGTCAATTCCTGCTTCTATTAATAGTTCATCCAACAATTTCCCTGATCTACCAACATAAGGCTCTCCCTCTAAGTCTTCTTGAGCACCAGGTGCTTCACCAATAATTAATAAATTTGCAAACACATTACCTCTACTAATGACTAATCTTTTCAAAGCAAATTTAAGTTCAAAGCTTATAAATAATATTAAAACTAAAAATGATTAAAAAAATAATAATAACTATATAATTCTTCACTCCACATTTTAGTTTTTCATAAAAGACAATATGAAAATAAATTAAATTAAGAAAATGAACCAAATTAAACCAATTTGTGATACTTTTACTTATTCTTAATTTATTAATAAAATAAATTTTTTAAAAGTTATATTTAAAGAACTTTAGATCAAATGAGTGAAGTAAATTTATCAAAAAGAGCACTCTCTATTGAGCCTTCACTTACTCTGCAGATAAGTGCTAAAGCTAATCAACTCGCAAAAGAGGGGAAAAACATATGTAATTTAAGTGCTGGAGAACCAGACTTTGATGCTCCCAATGAAATATTAAAAGCAACAAGTGAGGCTATATTTGATGGATATACAAAATATGGTCCTGCCTCAGGAGATTTAGAACTTAGAAAAGCCATTGCTGAAAAACTTCAAACCCAAAACAATTTAAATGTTGAATATGAAAATGTAATGGTAACAAATGGAGCAAAACAGTCAATTTATAATCTGTTCCAGGTTTTATTGAATGATGGGGACGAAGTGATTATACCTGCTCCTTATTGGTTAAGCTATCCTCAGATGGTTAGATTGGCAGGCGGAAAGCCTGTCTTCCTAAATTCTTCGGCTGAAGATGGATTCAAAATAAATATACAAGGTTTAAAATCTAAGATATCTCCAAAAACGAAATTTATAATTATTAATTCTCCCAACAATCCAACTGGTAGAGTAATGCCAAAAGAAGAGTTGTTACAAATTGCAGAATTAGTAAGAGAAAATAAAAATATTAATATTCTTTCAGATGAGATTTACGAATTAATTCTTAAAAAAGAATTTAAGCATTTAAGTTTAGCTTCACTAGCAACTGACCTAAAAGAAAGAATTTTTATAATTAATGGTTTTGCAAAGGGTTGGGCAATGACTGGTTGGAGAGTTGGTTATTTAGTAGGACAAAAAGATGTTATTAAAGCATCATCAGCCTTACAAAGCCAAAGCACAAGTAATGTTTGTTCTTTCGTTCAAAGAGGTGCTTTAGAGGCTTTAAAAGTAAACCGAGAATTTTTCTTAGAAATCAATAGCCATTATGATCTAAGAAGAGACGTCCTTTATAAAGGGCTAAAAAATATCAAAGGACTATTTATATATCCACCTAATGGAGCTTTTTATGCATTTCCTAGATTACCTAATAATTCCATGACTTCTGTAGAATTTTGCAAAAGAATTCTTAATGATTATGGCTTAGTGGTGGTGCCTGGAAAACCTTTTGGTGATGATCATTGTATTAGGATATCTTGTGCCTCTTCAAAAGAAAAAATTCTTGATGGCTTATTAAGATTAGAGAAAGGCATTTTAAATTATTACTTTTAAATGAATAAGATTTTTATTAATATCAAAAAGATAGTTGTAACGTCTACTATTTTTTTTGCGACTCTTTCTTCACCCTTAAATGCAAATCCAAAAGTTTTAAAGATCGGGGCAATTCCTGATCAAAATCAAGAGGTGTTAGACAAAAGATTTAATTTGTTTGCAAAAGAATTAGCCAAGACTCTAGATGTAAAGGTAAAGTATACTCCCGTTATTAATTATGTTGCTGCGGTTACTGGATTTAGAACAAATGATTTAGATTTAGTATGGTTTGGTGGTTTATCCGGAGTTCAGGCAAGATTACAAACCCCTAATGCAATTGTGATTGCTCAACGAGATATTGATAAAGAATTTAAAAGCGTTTTTATTGTGAATAAGAAATTAAAACTTGATTCAACTTCCAATAAAAATGGACTTAAAAAGCTCAAGAATCTAAGATTTACTTTTGGTTCTGAAAATTCAACATCTGGAAGGTTAATGCCAGAATATTTCCTTAATGATGTTGGAATAAAAATAGAAAACTTTAAAGGAAAAAGAGTAGGATTTAGCGGTAGTCATGATGCAACTATCGCTTTAGTTAATAGTGGAGCCTTTGATGCAGGAGCTTTAAATAAACAAGTGTGGGAAAATAATCTTAAAAATAATCCTAAACGAATAAATAATGTATCTCTTTTTTGGATAACTCCTGATTATGTTGACTATCATTGGGTTGCTCAAGGAAATCTTGATAATAGATTTCGAAAAGGTTTTACTAAAGAACTTAAATCTACAATTCTTAATTTAGATATTAAAAATACAGAACATAAAAAGATATTAGATATGTTCAACGCAAAAAAATTTATAGAAGCAGAATCTAGTGACTATAAAAATATCGAGGTAATCGCCAGAAAATTAAAAAAAATCAGATGATTAATCCTCTTCTCGAATTAAAAGAGGTAAGCTATAAAAATAAAAATAATTTCACCTTAAAAAACGTAAGTTTACGAATTAAATCGGGTGAAAAAATTGCCTTATTAGGCAAAAGTGGTGCGGGTAAAACTACTCTTATATCTATTCTTAACGGAACACTCAAGCCTATCAAAGGTAGAGTCAAATTATTTAATACAGAATTTGATAAATTAAATTTATATCAAAAGAGTAAGATATCAACTATCTGGCAAGATTTAAGATTAATAGAAGATCTATCAGCAGAACAAAATGTTAATTGTGGACTTCTTGGAAAACAAAGTTTCCTATTTGCTTTTAAAAATTTACTAAATATAAGTTCTTTTAATAAAGCTCATCAATATATGCAAGCTTGTAATCTTAAGAAATCTATTTTTTCCAAAAATATTAGAAAAATATCTGGAGGCCAAAAACAAAGAGTTGCTATCGCAAGATCATTAATTCAAGGGTCAGATATCCTACTCGCTGATGAGCCCTTTAATAATTTAGATCCAAAACTAACTTCTAATATTAAAAATCTATTATTAATTACTGAAAATAAAAATAAAATAAAAGTTCCTAACACTACTTTAATTTCTTTGCATAGATTAGATTTATTAGATGGTTTTAATAGAATTATTGGCATGAAAAATGGTGAAATATTATTTGATTTAGAGAAAACCAAATTGAAAAAATATCATTTAAACAAGATTTATTAGATAATTGAATAAATTAAAATTAAATTCTTCTTCAATAACTTTTCTACCAATAATAGTTTGTATACCTATAGCCTATGAACTATTTATTAATTTTCATATTGGAGGAATTGAATTATTTAAAGAATTTATTATTTCTGCCTTAAATCCAAAAATTAATACTGAAATCATTTTCACCTTAGTAAAAAGATTAAATGAAACTATTTTTATTGCATTTTTTAGTTGGCTAATAAGTATTATATTTGGGGTTATTTTTGGAATATTATCTTCAGAAATTTTTTATAAAATATTAAATTTACCTATATTTTTAAAGAGATTTTTAAATTTATTTTTAACTTTTATAAGATCGATTCATGAAATAATTTGGGGACTTATATTAATGCAAATATATGGTATAAATTTTTCAATTGGAATAATAGCTATTTGCATTCCTTATGTTGCTATAAATGCAAAAGTTTTTAGTGATCAAATAGAAAATATTAATCTTAAAACTATTGAATCAATTAAACAAATTAATGGTATTAAATCTTCCACTTTAATAACATTAGTTTGGGCTCCAGTGATAGAAACCTTTAAAAATTTTGGGTTATACCGTTTGGAATGTGCCATAAGAAGTACAGCAGTTTTGGGATTGTTTGGAGTTGGAGGAATAGGCACAAGTATATTTTTATCCTTTCAAACTTTGAATTTCCGAGAGCTATGGACTTATCTTTGGGGTTTAGCTTTTTTAATTATTATCTCAAAAGAACTATTAAAAAGATTCAACCTCTCTAACACTTCTAAGAATTTTTTGACCTCTTTTGTAATAGCTTTACTTTGTATTAGTTTATTTTCTTTATCTTTCTTTGTTTATTTTATATTTAATAAAAATGCAGTACCTTTTAATTCAATCAACAATCTTTTGATATCAAACTTTAATTTTATTTCATACGATTTTTTAAAGCTATTATTAGAAACAATAGTTTTATGTCTTTTATCTACTGCAATAGCTATAAGTTTTCCTCCCATTTTTATATTGATTTTAAATAATAAAATAGGAATTACAATTATCAGAATAATCTCATTTTTATTTCGTTTAATACCACCGCCTGTATTAATTCTAATACTTTTAATGTTTAATGATCCTTCAATATCTTTAGCAGCAATAACATTAGGATTACATAACGCAGCTATAACAAGCAAATTGCTTTTGGCGAATTTACATAACCAAGATAATAAACAATATATTGCGATGAAATCATTAGGAGTTGCAAAGAGGTCTAGTTGGCTTTACGGATTATTTGTTAAACAATCAAATAGTTACTTGGCATATTGTGCTTATAGATCCGATATTATAATTAGAGAAACAGCCATTCTGGGAGTAATTGGTAGTGTTGGTTTAGGTTGGCAACTGCAAGAATCATTGAGTTCATTTGCATGGGAAGAAGTTATAGTGATTTTGTTTGCTTATAGCTCAATTGCAATAATTGGAGAATTAATAAATGGTAAAATCAAAAGTAATCTAACTTGATTAGTAATAAAGATCTTCTCAAATCAAGTTAAATAATTCAAAGGAAATTAGTGCCTCTTTTACCAAAACAATTGGTTGTAATCGGAGATAGTTCAGTATATGGATGGGGGGATACTGTAGGAGGTGGATGGTGCGAAAGACTAAGAAAAGATTGGTCTAAATTTCATGATTTTCCAATTATTTATCCACTAGGGGTAAGAGGAGATGGAATTGAAAAGGTTTCTTTACGTTGGAAAAAAGAATGGTCATCAAGAGGAGAGACAAGAAGAAATAAACCCAAAGCTATCCTCTTGAATGTGGGTCTTAATGATACTCCAAAAATTGGACAAAAAAATGGGCGACACCAATTAGAGATAAATGGATTCGAGTATGGATTAGAAAGATTAATTTTTGAAATGAGATCCCAAACTCAAGTATTTGTAATTGGGCTAACCCCAGTTGATGAAAACAAAATGCCATTTGCTGGATGTTTATGGTATTCAAATGATTTCTGTCATTCTTATGAAAGAAGAATGGAAGAAGTCTGTATAAATCAAAATGTCCCTTTTCTGCCAACTTTTAGAGAAATGTACTCAGATAATAGAAGTAAGAATTGGATCGCAGAGGATGGTATACACTTAAATGCGCATGGACATCTTTGGATTTATCAACGTCTTAAAAGTTGGGATATTCTTAATAAATGGAAGGAATCCTAATTTTGATAAAAGGTAATTTAATTAGAAATTTTGAGATAAAAAATTAGAACAACAATAGCAATTATAGAAGAAATACTTGTTTGAATAGAATTTACTAATTCATTACTTAATTTATATTTGTCTTGAAATTTAGCTCCAATAAAACTTTCAGAAATTGTTGCTAAAAAACCAGAAATTACAACTATCAAAAATTGATATTTTGTTGAGATAATATTTAAAATAAACATTATTAATGACATAAATATTGCACCTAAGGCACTTGCCGCTGTGCCTTCTAAACTAATTCCTCCTTCTGTTCCTCTTTCAACTTTTCTAAACGAAGTAATTAGATATGTATTTCTACCAAATCTTTTTCCTATTTCACTACCAAAAGTATCTGCCAACTTTGCGGCAAAACTTGCAGCAAAACCAATTTTGTAAAAGACTAAATTAGTAAAATTCAATTTAACCATTATTGCAAAAAACAATCCTGTTGCAGCAGAACCCCAAACATTTTCAGGACCTCTTTTACCACCTCTTTTTTCAGCTATCCCTTTTTCGTTTTTAAATTTATAACCAATTTTTGTCACAAGAGATCCAAGGAATAAATATATTACAACAGAGCTCCAACCTTGCCATGACAAACATCCCCATAAAATAGACCCTAATACCCCAGCACTTATCCACCCCCCTTTTGTCATCAATGGGACTCTAAAAAACAAAAAAATTAGAATAAAATTAATTAAAAAACCAAATAAAAAATCATTAGAAAGTAAATTCATTTATTTTTAAAGAATTAATTTAAGATCATTACGCCATTGACTAAGAATTGAAGTTGCATTAACAGTAGCTGTTGAAGTTCTCAAAATGCTTTCTGAAAGTTTTACAAAAGCAATTTTATTTTTAATAAAAAATAGAATTTCACCTTTGGACCAGCCTCCTTCCGGTCCAATTACATTCCATAAAACTCCTCCTTTTTTATCCAAAACACTTTGCTTTTTTTTTAACCAATGGTTTAATTTATCAGAGCTAACATCTCTTGTAACAGATACTGAAATAATATCTTTATTTTCTATAGAATTTATCCAGTCGAATAAATTAATATCACTCAAAATAGATGGTCTCCATAATCTCTCACATTGTTCAACAGCTTCATTAACAATTGAATTCCATCTTATAAGTTTATTTGAGAAGTTGGTATACTTCTTAACTTGTCTATCTGAATACAAAGGTTGTATAAAATCAATTCCTATTTCAGTACACATTTTTAGAATATCTTCAAAACCATTTTTAGGAATAACAACAGCTATTCCTAATAAAATTCTTTCTTTTTCTTGAAATAAATAAGGATTATTAATATTGTTTATCTTTATAGAATTGTCCTCT
>QCTC01000029.1 GCA_003211315.1 Prochlorococcus sp. AG-670-O17
GCGATGGATGCTTGATGCAATAAATCTGCATACTTTTTGTTTAATTTTTTCATTTAGTTTGTAATATTATAAATTCAGGATTGATAAGGAAAATAAGTACTTATAATTAATCAAAAGTAGATTAAAAACACTTATATTTCTGAAAGTTTGACTCTTGCAATTGGTGTTCTTATTAGAAATTCTTTAGCTTAGTCAATATTATTAGTCTTATCTCTACCTGAGATATATTTATAATACCATTAATCCACTTATAACTGTGATTTGAGTTAAGGTTAATTATTTTATGGTCAAAATTTAATAGATCTCTGAGGATTTAACACATGAAAAAGAATTTTTAATTATTATTTTATATATAAACCAATCTACTTAAATATTGATAGAAAACGGGCAGCAGTTCAAAGAGAAATAGATCAATATATACTTGATTATGTTTAAGTAACCATTTTTATATTCTTTTTTTTTATTTTTTTTAGTAAGCAAATTCTTGCACTATATTATTTAAAAAAAAATTCTGAGCAGCTTTTTTATTGAGATAATATCCTCATTTAATATAAATTTTAACTAATATTATGAAAAGAGTTGGCTAGTAGGGATACAGGCTGACTCTTTTTTATTTTTAAAAAAAAGATATTTTTAGGAAATAGAAATCTCCCAAAATGCAAAAAAAAGAACATCTTTTATCTATATTCTTTTTTAGATTGCTTTAAGAATTAATTTAAAAGCAGTTTAATTCTTATACAAATTTATATTCTTGAATATTAGAGTAAATACTCTTTTTATTTAAGTAAATAATTGCTATTAATAAATTAAATAAAAAAAATAGTCATGTCATTTACTACTTACTATATGCATTTGATTTTTTCTAGCGTTCCGTCCTTATTTAGTTCTGAATTGATACTTTATATTTTACCAGTTTTAACTGTTTCAATATTGTTCTTTAGCTTTAAAATAATGTTTTATAAAGCTCCAAAATTGAGAAGAGCTAAATAAAAACTATTTTGGATAATAGACTTTTTTTTCCTGCAACTGAAAGAAATAAAGATTCTATAGCAGAAGTATTATCAAGAATTCTTCTAAAAAGAGGTTATATTTTAGAAATTGGTAGCGGTAGTGGAGAGCATGCGATTAAATTTCAAAAATGCTTCCCAGAAATAACTTGGCAATCAAGCGATCCGGAACTAGTTCATAGAAAGAGTATTAGTTCGTGGATTGAGCATGAAGAATTGAATTTTCAAATGCCTCAACCTTTAGATATTGATGTGGAGAAAATTCCTTGGGAAATACCATCTGAATTACTGCATTCTATTCAAGGAATAATATCTATCAATATGATTCATATAGCATCCTGGAACTGTACAAAATCACTGTTTAACGAATCTGGCAACCTATTAAAAAATGGACAATTTTTAATGTTATATGGGCCATTTAAAATAGGTGGTAAGCACATTAGTCAAAGCAATGAATTATTTGATATTTCCTTAAAAATGCAAAACGAATCTTGGGGTGTTAGAGATTTAGGAGAAGTTAGTGAAGAAGCTAATAAGAATGATTTGATTGAAGAGGAGCTTATTCGTATGCCTGCTAATAACTTTTCTGTAATTTACAGGAAAGGATCTTTATAAAGGGATTATGAATAATTTTTTCTTGTAAAATTTTTATAAATTAAAAATTCATGAATTCAAATTACACACTTTATTAATTTATATAATTATTTTTTAGGAGTTTTAATATCTTTTAAAAAGAAATTATATTGATAACTGTCTGCTCCATTCTTTATGCTTCGCATCTAAGTCAGAGACTTTATCTCCTAAACTTAATTGCTTTTCTAATAATTGCACTTTGGTAAGTGTTACTTCCTCAGAATAAAACTTGATTGGTTGCTTACCGTATAGGTTGTCTCCGCTCATAACTACAAAAATAGAATCAATTTTCAATTAATTATTTAGGATAAAAAAGACTTAATTTCTAATTCTTTTATATTATTTTCAGATTTGCGTAAATTAATGTGATAATAGATTAGTTTCAATAAGTTGTTTTAATCTTTTTTTTGTAAGAGGATTGCCAAATATATCTCCCTTCATCGACATCTGATTTAACCGCAATACAATTACAAGCAATATTCCATAGAGCTTTATGTATTGGATCGGGATTAAAAAGATAGGCTTTATTGAAAGCTTTTCTTATTGCAAGAGTAGCCTTGGTAGCATGATAGTGAGGAATAGTTGGGCATACATGATGAACTACGTGACTTGAACCAATATTATGATGAAGAATATTAATAATCTTTCCATAAGGCCTATCAATGGAAAGAAAGGCTCCTCTCATAAAAGAAAATTCTGAATTAGAGAGGTGTGGTACGTCTGAATCTGTATGGTGAAGCCAAGTATATATAACTAACCAACAATTAACTACTAATAAGGGTCCAACATACATTCCAATTATTGGAAAGAATCCATGTTTGATAATAAAAATAATAAGTCCAACTATTACTGCAGCTACACCAATATCTGAAATCCAAACTTTTTTAGCCCATACAGCAGGCCACAATGTTTTAGAAAAAGGTTTTCTTGGCCAAAAATGATTTGAAGTTCCATATTTGAGCCCACCAGTACTTCCAGATAATAAGTAAGCAGGCCAACCAAAAATAAGATGTAGAACTAATTGGAGAATTCCATACTTAGTTTTGCCTAATTTACTTGAGAAAGATAGTTCCTTTTCACCTCCAACTTTTTCGCTAATTCCATTCCCATCAATAACTATGGGTACGTGAGTTTCTCCATTAGTTATATGATTGGTGAAACGATGATGGACTGCATGTGAACGTTGCCAAGAGAAATACGGAACTAATAATAATGAATGAAGTAAATATCCAGTAATGGTTTCCAAAGTTTTATTTTTTGAGAAGGCACCATGACCACATTCATGGGCAATTACCCAAAAACCCATAGCAGTGGTTCCTGATAATAGTGCATAAAGGATCCAAATTGGGATCATTCTTTGACTAAAAGGAATTGTTAATCCTATTGCTACAACAATTGCCTGAATAATGATTGATTGCAAAAGATAGCCTAATGAAGTTATTGTTTGAGATTTAAAGCAGTTATTTGGAATAACACTTTGAAACTCTTTCATGCTTGGAATATCACTCATCTTTATTGCAAGTGCTTGACCTTTAAGGCCAGAAAATTTAATATCGCTCAAATTATTATGTTAGGTTTTAGTTTTTAATAAATTTTAGTTTATATGATTTATTATCCATCAAAGACTCTTTTTATGAAAGTAATATGTAGTTTCAAATGTTCAAATAGTATTAATTTGGGCAAGTTTTTGAAAATTAATAAACATTTTTAAATCTTCATAAGTAATAAATTATTAGTAAACAATTAATAAAAATTATTTTATGGCAATCAATAAAAATAAATATAGAAATAAAGTAGAAGTAATCGCGAAGGCAGAAAGAGGTAAGATCAAACCTGTATTTAGCCATCTAAAAAATCTAATTTTTCTGCTAATTACTTTTACCATTATTTAAAATGAGCTAATCTATACTTACTTAAGCATTAAGCCTACAACAAATAAACTTAATAAATTTCAATAACAAACAAATATTGCATATTTCCAATTTAAAATAAGTTCATCTGATCAATAGGCTTTATATTAACTTCTTCTGATATCCATCCAGAAGATGACCATCCCAACATTATGGGGATTAACCCCTTTAATTCATGAGCATCCTTAACCTGTTCAGTCCATTGTTCTTCGTAACCATCAGGAACAATAACTGGCATACGATGATGTAAAGGTTTCACTAATTCATTTGGTTCAGTTGTTAAAACACAGCAACTTTCTAACTCTGCTCCATCAGGTGAAGACCATTTGCTCCAAATCCCTCCTAACCAAAAAGTTTCATAATTCTCTTTCCTAATACGATAAGTTTTTTCAAAAAAACCACTTGCTGGTATTAAACATCTTTTATGTTTCCAACTTCCACTAAATAATTTTTTTTCTTCCACAGTTTCTGATCTTGCATTAAATGGTCTGGGTCTTGCCTTATCAAAGGGATCTTTAGCCCAGGGTGATATAAAACCCCATGACATAAAAGTTGTCTGAATTTTTCCTTCATTTTTAATTACAAGGACTGGGTCAGTAGGTCTAATTAAATTCTGTGTCTCGTATTTATTATCAAGCCCTTTTGGATAGTCTTTTTTTAAAACTTTTGGTAACTTATCAAATTTAGTTTTAAGTTCAAATCTTCCGCACATATTAAATATTAGTGTTTGGTTTTTAAATTTTATTGGAAATTTATTTGATTGATTTAAAATCCTTTATATAACTTTAAATAATAAATAATTTCTGATAACTCATTAATTTTTTGAATTTTTTCTTGGTTAAATTCATTTATTAATTTATTAAGTATCTCAATATCTTTGGAAAAAAACATTAAATTACATTTCGCTTTTAGTCCTGAGATAGATCCTGCATATGAGTCTTCTACAACCCAAGATTTCCTTGGATCTACATCCAATATCTTTAATGCTCTCAAATAGGGATCAGGTGAAGGCTTTCCATCTGAAATAAATTTATCATCTCCAAGAACCTTTGTCTTGAATAAATTTAACCAGGGATTTACAGAGCTTTTGATTGTAAAACTTTCACTACTACTACTAGTTACTAAAGCAATAGGTAATTTTGCATTTATACAAAAATTGATTAATTCTATTGCTCCCTTAAAAGGTTTTGCTTTAGTGAGTACTTTATCTACTTTTAATTTTTGAATAATGAGTAATTCTTCTAATTGACTTTCTTTATTTATCCATTTAAGGACTTTTTTTGCACAATCTATTCTCCTTCTTCCTTTTAATTCTAATAATTTATCGATTGATAAATAGTAATTATATTCTTTTGCGGTTTCACTCCAAGCATTAGCTAGTAATGGTTCTGTATCTAATAGAACACCATCTAAATCAAAAAGAATTGCTTCTGGGTATTCCATCTTTGTTGAAATATTTTAGATAAACTTTTATTTAATATAGTCTTTTTTTTATTTCGGTATTTAATTACTTTTTGTCTTTCAATAATAATATTTTAGAAATT
Organism: Prochlorococcus sp. AG-670-O17; assembly: GCA_003211315.1. Classification (GTDB taxonomy): domain Bacteria; phylum Cyanobacteriota; class Cyanobacteriia; order PCC-6307; family Cyanobiaceae; genus Prochlorococcus_A. The sequence continues at coordinate 5,095 of QCTC01000029.1, forward strand.
TGTATTAATTTATAAGCCTCGAACGTATCTTTTAGGGGTCAATGATTGCTTACGTGGCTTTACTAATATTGGCAAAATAATTACTCCGACAGTAAAAACACATATTGGTGCAACAACCATGAGTATAGATTCTAGAGACATTAATTTGTTTTCAAATTTATCTAACAAATAGCAGTATTTATTTTTTTAGTCATGCGTATTTATATCTAATAAGGCCATATCTTTACAACTTTTTATATTATTAAGCAAAAGCGAAAAAAAGATTAAATATGAGAAGTTCTTTAGATTTATACCCTAGATAAGACCTAGTAAATTTTAATTGAGGAATTATTTTTATGAATCAAGATAAAAAATGGATGTTAATGACTTACTACTGCCCAACTCATGGTGATGCAGGAAAAGTAGAACCTATACAAGTGACAAGGCAAGAAATTTACAGTGAATTATATGATAAGACTAAATCAAAAAAGGAAATTAAATAACCTAAATTTTCAAAAAGAGGTAAGTAAAGCTTGACAGTGATAAGTATAAATACTTTTTTAAGAGTGTATCTTTAGCGACAATAACGTCCAATCTGCTTTAATTTACGTCATTTGTTTATTGCAAAGTAATTAACAATAAATTTATAAAATTAACCTATAGAGGTTTAAGTTACTCTTGTAACTAAATTGAAGATCTTAAGTTTCACAAAACAAAAAATTAAATTTATAATTTGTTTTTTAATAATTTATTAGAGTCAATTATTTTCCATGCTTCTGAAGCTGTATCAGCATATTTAAAAATTTTTAAATCTTCTTCGGTAATAAGCCCGAAATCAGCAAGGAAGTCAAAATTAATTAAATTATTCCAATATTTCCTGCCAAATAAAATTATTGGAATTTCACTTTTCATTCCTGTTTGTCTAAGAGTTAATAATTCAAATAATTCGTCTAATGTCCCAAATCCTCCAGGAAAAAAAACAGCAGCAACAGAGCGCATTACAAAATGAATTTTGCGTAATGCAAAATAATTAAATTTAAAGCAAAGTCCAGGAGTTATAAAAGAATTTGGGAATTGTTCATTCGGTAACTGTATGTTTAAACCAATAGACTTACAGTCTGCTTCAAAAGCGCCTCTATTAGCCGCCTCCATAATTCCTGGTCCACCTCCTGTGACTATTACATGAGAATTGCATTTATCATCTTGATTATTTATTGAAGCTAGTTTTGAAAATTCTCTTGCGGATTCATAGTAATGACTCATAGAAAGTAAATTTTTTAACTTGTTAAATTTATTCTTTAATTTAATTGATTGAGGACATTTTTCTAATAAGTTTTTTACTTCATTGATTTTGCTCTGAGCTGATGATTCTTCGACAATTTTTGCACCTCCAAAAACGATAATAGTTGAGATGATATTTTGTTCTTCTAGTACTAATTCAGGCTTAGTTATTTCTAGCAGCATTCTGACACCTCTCATTTCGTCACTTCTAAGCAAATTAAGATCTTCCTGTGCAAGTTTGTAGGAATTCGAATCAAGTATTAAATTTAGATTTTTTCCTCTTTTATCAGTATTATTGAGCTTTTTGAAGTCATTAATATTGTCAATCATGGATTCAAGAATAAATATTTTTTTATATAGAGAATGGATCTTTTTACTAATAGTTGTTTAAAAAATATTAAATATAGTTTTTGCTGTACCTATTCATCTAAATCGCATGTCAATTCACATTGATTCAGTTCAGAAGCTGAAATTCTATCCAAAATTCTAAGCATATCAATTTCAGAAAGATCTCCATTAGAGTTCCACTTTAGAGTTGTTTTTCTTTGAAGAGAATATCTTTTATTCATTTTTATTTCCTCCCTTAAGATGAATTTCTACACATCGAGTAATACATTCTTGATGTCCATCAACAATGCTGCATTCACTAATGCATTCAAAATATGAATCTATGGTATCTTTTGCTGTTATTTGATTCGAAGAAAAAAACAACTCATCCATAATTTTTGTTCCTTAATTTGGAATGAGATATAGCATGACTTTAAAAAATAATTTTTGCTTTGTTAAGAAAAATTGGATAAATAAGTATTAGTTACTAGTCTTAAGTTTTAATTTTATAAAAAGGTAAAGTCTTTGTGCCTAACTTGTTTTATTGGATCTATTAAATACTTAAAAACTTAATCTTAGTAATTTAAATTTTTACTTTTAGTTTTATTTTTGAGTAATTTCTCTGATTTAGATTTATAACTATCTGGGTCCCAATCTTGTTGGATATCTTTAATAAAATCAAAAATAAATTCATTAGGACATTCAAGTTCTTTGTGAAGCTCATTTAATTTTTGATGTATGTATTTTTTAGTGCAAGAAATTAATCGATCTTTTTGATAATTTGTAGGTTTCCATTTTTTATTATTCATAAAGGTGATTTTCTACTTACTGATTTTTATATTGCTCCTAGTGATATTAAAAAGTAAATCAGCATAAAGACTGATTTACTTTTTAAAAATTTCGTTAGATGATAATAATGTACTTTTTAGATTTTCAAATGAGATCAATTATTAATTGGCTTTCTAAAATGTTAGAAAGCATGGCAAGTGCTTTTATTCATCCTGTTAAAAATGATTTACCCCCATCTATTGGAGCTCATGCTTACAGTAGCATTCCTCTAAAAAGGAAAATGCGAAGAAGAGTTAGCTAGTATTTAATTAATTGGAATTAGATTCTCGTTCTTGCTATCCCAAATAATATATCTAAAACAATTTGGGAAATCACTTAATTTGAGAACTTTTGATTTTTGCAGTAAATGTATATTTGCATTATGACAAGCTCTTAAATTGTAATTAGGAATTCTTTCTGATAGATGATGAATGCTATGAAACGAAATATCAGCTAAAAACCAATTCAACCAATTTGGGATATCTAAATTACTACTGCCAGAAATAGCACCTTCGACAATATCCCAGTTTTTTGTACTACTTGCATATGCATTTTCATAGTTATGTTGTATAAAAAAGATGCATATGAAAATTGCTGCTGAAAAAGTTAATATTAGAGAATAAAAAGTTAAGAAAAAAGCAGCTCCTAACCATTTACACATAATTATCCATCCACTTATAACAATAATATTGTTTGCTATTAGATCAAATAATTCATCAAAATTGTCTCCATAGTCAGAGAAAGGCGGCTTAATTCTCGATTGAATATTTAAAAGTCCTAAATAATTTCTTTTTTTTAATTTAATAAAAGTTTCTTGCATTAACGATTTTATAAAATTAAGAATAATAAGAATTAACCCTAATCTAGCTTTAATAACTAAATAAAAGAAACCACCGGGGAAAAGCATTAACCAATGTCTACTTGCCTTATAAATAAGTTTTTCTCTTTTATTAAGAGCCTCATAATTTTCTAGGCTTAAAACATCTACAGGACCTTTGTAAATTTCCCAATTTCCATTATTCCTATGGTGGAATGCATGGTCATTAGCCCAAGGTTTATGAGGTATCCCATTTAATAAACCTAGACAAAAGCCAAAGAAGTTATTCAAAGAACGTTTTTCAAATAAGGAATTATGCCCGCAATCGTGCATTAATGAGAATGTTCTAGAAGATAAGAGGGTAAGAAAAAAAAGAATGGGAATAAGTAAAAACCCTTTTGTAATTTGTAAAAGAGGAGAATATACAATTTTAGAGACAATAAACCAAAGAGAAATTATCGGGATAAGAGTAGTTATTAACTGATAGCAAGCTTTGAAATTATTTCTTTTAAGAAACGGCTTTAATATAAAATCAGACCTCTTGATTTTATTCATATAAACTTTTCTTTAATTCTCTTTAATTAGGATAGCTTAGTTATTATTTATTGTGGCAAAGTTTTCAATTTGCCGATATATGAAAACTATAGCCAATACTTCGTTATTGATTCATTTGATTGGAATTTATTTTAAAGAATTACCCATATCTATTAAAGTTTTTTCTAATGAAATAGGTTCCCAATTATATATAGAAATAGTTTCCGTAATATCAGCGCCATAAGATCCTCTATTAACCATGGCAGCCATACTTTTCATCTCTTTATTAAATGGTGCTAGAGAATTTATCATTTTTGTAGGGATAAAGTTTTGAGGTGCTTTCTTGTAGCCATTTTTTCTTAAAATATTAGAAATTTCCATAATATTGATCCCTTTAGGAGAAGTCGCAATTATTCTTTTATTATCACTTTGGTTTTTTCTAAGAGATTCGACATGTAACTTAGCGACATCTCTTACATCTACGACAGTAAAATATGCATCTGGAAGTGCTGGAAATTTACCATTAATCATTTTTGAAAGAAGTTCTGCCGAAGCGCCATCAGCATCATCACTTAACAGTGGACCAAAAACCATCCCAGGATTAATAGTTGTCATTGAAAAAGAGTGCTCATTGTCATTATGAATAAAATCCCATGCAGCTTTTTCTGCAATTGTTTTACTTTTTACATATGCACCAACGTTTTTTGTTGTATCTGTCCAGTCTTCAGGCGAGCATAACTGCTTGTTATGCCCATATGCAATTGCAGCCATAGAAGAAGTTAGGACAACTTTCTTGACTTTAGAGGAATTTTTTGAAGCATTCAACGCTCTTAAAGTTCCCTCTACAGCAGGATTGATAAGAATAGATTCCTTTTTTGGCTCTTCGATAGTAAAAGGAGATGCAACATGAAGAAGATAATCACAATCAAAGGCTGCCTCATCCCATCCCTCATCATCTAGAAGGTCAAGTTTACAAAATTCCAGCTTATGATTTTCTGAATCTTTATCAAGAGATTTTCTTACTTCATCTTCTCTATTCATATTTCTTAGAGATCCTTTGACAAGATAACCTGCTTTTATTAGCTCATGTATGCAGTGAATAGCAATAAACCCAGATGCACCAGTAACTAAAACTTTTTCCAAAATAATTTTGTTTTATTTCTACTTTTATTATGATCTATTAGTCTGCACAAAAATACAAAAGGATTTTTATTTATATAGTTTTTAGAACTTTATTTTCAACATAAGTATTTAAGAATTTAAAAACTAAAGAGTTGCTTGAATATTATTTTAACTGCCATGATGCCTACTATTTCTTCTGGAGCGATCCTTTTGCTCCGCCTTGTTAACTCTAATTTCTCTACCCATCCACTCGACATCTTGTAAATCATCAATCGCAGTTTTCTCGGAGCTTTCGCTAGTCATTTCAACAAAGCCAAAACCTCTTTTTCTTCCTGAATCCCTCTCCAAAGGAATTGTACATTTTGTTACTTCACCGTAAGTCTTGAAAAGGTCTTTAAGGTCTTCCTCTTCAGTTTCCCAAGATAAATTTCCAATAAAAATAGTCATAGTTTAAAAATATTTAGTAAAAGATGAGATATCCGGCCAAATTAGCTAAATATGAAATTTAAAGGTTTCTTATATAGATAATTGTATATCAATTATGTTCGATTTTTAGAGTTTTCATCTAATTAAACAGTATATTTTAAAAACTAGAGAATAAATTCTTTAGACATTGTTCTTAATTGATCTAAATTTAGTTTATTTAAATAATTTATTATTTCACTAGAACTTTCTCTCGATTTGAGATTTTGACTTTCGCAAATTAAGCTGCTAGAGATTAAATCTATAAGATGTTGTTTGTCCATGACCTTTTATAAGCCATTTTTTTATATTAAGAACTTAAAATCTTGAATCCCAAACCTTATTACTATGATTGTTTTTACTGGTTTTTCTATTTTTGAGACTATTTATCTCTAAAAGTGGTATCTAAATTTCTTTCTTAATTTTATAAATTTTTTAAATCTTGATCTATTTTTTGCAATCGATCATTTAATTCTTGCTTTTCTTTTAATAAGGATTTTTTCTTTTTTTGGAGTTCTTTATTAAAAGGTGAATTAAAGTATTTTTGATAAGCTAGAAAAAATACAGCTAACGCTACAACAATACCAAGTGCTCCAATTATTAATAAAGGTGATGATGGGAAATCATAAAAAGGTACTGAAGGCATTTCTATATAAAGTTCTATCTTAGCTTTTTTTTGATTCAAATAATATAAGATAAATACCTAATATTTTATTTATCTAGTTTTTGAGATTAAGAAGAAAGTCTTATTCAATTAAACAGCGCAATTTTCTAAAGTAGGTTATTAATAATCCTTCCATATATAAAATGAGTAATTCTACAGGTGCCAAATAGATAATGACCAATAATCATTAATATAGTGAATATATTGTTAATGAAGAAAATAGTTAAAGAAGAGAATAAAAATACATCTGAATTATGGTTTAATTGGTTGACTAGAAAACTAAATTCTTATGAGGCTTTTAAAGACTTTGCTTCAGGTCAAAATCCTGAAGATGTAGCAGAGAATTTTGTTGCAATTAATAGTTTGGGGATATCCGATATTTTTGATAAATTTGATGAAGAAGATAAAGATACACTTGATCAATTTCAAAAGTTATCTGAATGTGAATGGCATGTATTCAGAATTCTAAAAAAACAATTAGAGTTTAGAAATAAAGTAACTTTTGTAGATTTTAAAAAAAATAAAAAAATAAAAAAATAAGAAAATAAAAAAAATAAGAAAATAAGGAAGTAAAAGAAAGCTTTTTTAAACGCTTGATGTTTTTAGTACGGGTTAATGAACTTCATTGTTCGGTTAAGCTATTAAAATTATGCTCAATGGAGACCATCTTTTTATTAGGTTATAAATAATTAATAGACATTATGAAAAACTTGATTAGCTCTTTCTCTATTCTTAATTTTAAAAAGAATTTGAATAAAAACTTTAAAGAAACTACTTTGAGTAATAAGGAAAATTTAGTTCATTACAGGAGGGATTTAGACTCTTTAGGTTGATTTTCAAAATTTAAAAAATTTTTGATTTCCCATTTCCAGATTTACCAAAACCAAGCCATATAAACCATACTATCCAGCCAAAAACTGGTATTAAATTTATAAAAATCCACTCCCAGTTCTTTCCAAAATCTCTTAGTCTTCGAACATCAATAGCAATCTGAGGGACTATACAAAACAAACCATAAATATTAAAACCAAATGTTCTTAGAAATATTGGAATAGTAAAAATAGATATAATAATATTTACTATTTGAACTCGCCACCAATCAGATCTTGTTGTTTTGCTATTAAAGTTTGTAGCTTTAAGCCAAAATTCTTGATAGGCATTCAAAAAATTCTTATACATAAGCTCTAAATTTAATCATTTATTAAATAATCATTATTATTCAAAGAGTATTCGCTTAAGAGAATTATTTATATATGCCTTTATTCTAAATAGGATCGAATAAATTCACGTTGTTTTTAATTATGTTTTGATTTTGATTTGGTAATTTACAAAAGCCGTCCTTACAAATAATATTTTCTTTTTTAATTTTCAATGACTGGGGGAAAGCATCATCTTTTGAATTATTTGGAGATTCAATTTGCATATATATAAAATTAAAAGAAACATCATTAAATTAATAACTAAATTTATTTGAATAGGCAACAAAATTAATAATAATTATCTTTTACTTCTTTTTTTGATTTGGAAGATCTCTCCAAAATAGAGCCATGACATAAACAAATAAAGAAATAGAAAAAATATAAAGTAGAGAATTAAGATGCATCTTGAGTTTTCGTAAGAAATTTATCAAAATAAAAAATTAATCTAATTAATGAGTAATTTCTATTTAACTTAAAATAAATTTTAAACTTAATTATAGTTTTATTTCTTCTAATTTATAAAATTTACATTAGGAATAAAGGTAAATAAAAATGTTTATTTAGTATTTTTACCCATCTCTTTAAGAGCCTCCTCGCCTTCTTTAAGTGTTTTAGTTACTAACCAGTAGAGAAATACAAGAATTAAAGTGGCTAGGAATATTAATGAAGAAGTCAATTTAAATTGGGGTTATTAATTTGATTTTTCAAAATTTTAAAAATTATTAACACAAGTATTAAAATTAATTCTTAGCTCCTGAATATGCAGGGATCATCATTCCACCATCTTGATCATCATTATCATCGTCAAATCCCCCACCCAGAAACAACTCAACCAAAACTAATATAGCTATAGGATAAAAACACCATAAGATTGCTGAAAATGGGCTTATTGATGAAGTTGCTGAATAAATTTCTGTCATAGATGTACTTTAAACAAAAAAAAAGTTAATTGTGGATATTTTGATCTGTTTTCTCTCCATGAAATTGCATGAAATAAAAAAAGAATAACAGTTACGAAAAGGGTTTAGAGAATAATTCCTTAGGAAATTATCTCCTTGTTTGATTTCTAAATATAAGTTTTTTACTTAAATATTTTCTAATAATTAATTAATATTTACGTCTTGAGATATATTAATGTGACAAATGTTACTTAACAATAAGTGTGAAATTTGGATTCAAAAACTATTATTTATCTTGATTTTATAGTTTTTTATGTTCTCTTTCACTTTTGACCCTTTAGCTGCAATTTTTGGTATTGCAGGATTAGTAGGTTTTGTTTTCTTTGTATCAGCCGCTAAAGGTACTTCAAGTATTAATACAAGTGCTAAAAAAGATATTTAAGTTTCAAAATTGAGAATAATATTAAATGTTATTTTAATTATCAATATCTTTTAGAAAGATTTATCAATCATTAATTATCCCATTGTTTAGAAATAAATATTAGAAAACTCTCAATGTCTTCTTCTGGGCAATTAGTTTGATTTTGTAAATTAATACATGTTTTTTTTATTGTTTCGAAGGCTTCTTTGACAGTTTCGTTTTTTTTGATAACTTCGAAATATTCATTGTCAGTGAAAGTCATAAAAAATATATGTTTTAACAATTAATTTACTAATTTATATTAGCTTATAGACAAAAATTGGTGAATTTATGGGAATATTTTTTAAATCTATTCCCTAAATCTAAAGTGTTTTTTGAAACTTTTAATTATTATCTATTCGCAAGAAAGTCCCTCATGAAATTCAACTAAGTCTCCTAATTTAATTAAGTAACTTTCTCCAGCCTCAGTTTTAATTTTTGCTTCACCTTCAATTATTAAACAAATTTCTTTCTCCATGTAGTTCCAAGAAAAATTACATGTTTCGCACTCCCAAATAGGCCAAATCTTTATTCCGTACTAAATTATTACACTGGCGCTGCATGGAGATTTGATAAGAACTTTCACCACAAAAAATACTTTTATAAAGTCATTGTTAAATTTCAATATAAATTATATTTGAACAATTTTAATTAATTTACAAATTTTTATTTATTTTTCTATTAATATCTAAGAAATACTCTAATTGATGGACGAGCTTTCAGCCCTTTCTATTTCGATATCAATAGCTTCACTTGGGATATATTGTTTATTTTTCTCTTCAAGTGATGATGATGATCAAGATGGAGGTCACTTGGTAAAGTCGGCTCAAAAAATCAATTAATTTAGGTAAATAATATATTTATTAAGGACTTATAACCTATAAATCCGGCATATATGCATGATAAGAAAATTAAATAAACTTCAAAGATTCCAAGTGTCTTTTTCTTTAGAACTTTCATATTGAATAACGTTTCTAAGATTATTTTATTGATTGTTTTTTCTATTTACATGAGTATTTCTTACATGGATCTAACTTTCATATAATTATTAGACATAAACCTAAAAATAATAATGTAGTAAATAATATTATACCTTTTGTTATCTGTCTTTCTTCTTTAGTTGCGAAAAAAAGAGAAATTACGGGGGAGGTACTAAGTAAAGTCCAACCTATGCCTAAAGGAAGAGTCTTGAAAACAATTTGTTGAAGCAATATGCCTAAATTTGTTCCTAATAATATTGAGAGTAAAAATCTTTTTTGATCATTAAAATCTAATTTCTTTAAATAAAAATTAATTCTAAATTTTTTTATTGTTATTAAAAATATTATTGCTCCAAGCAACCGGATCTCTGTTGTTTGGAAAGGAGATAGATTGCTTTCTAAAAATACTTTTCGAGATAAAAGCCCTCCTAACACAGCACATAAAACTGATAAAAATGGAAATATATAAACGCTTAGATTATTTCGTTCTGTAATGTTGGTCAAATTATTAACTATAAGATTAGTTCTCTGCCTTAGTAGAATGAAAAGTGAAATTGATATAATTAAAATACCTAGATAAGACCTAAATGCTAGGTTTTCATTAATAAAAATTTCACCTGATAATGCGGCTAATATTGGAGATAATGCTTCAATAGATAAAGTTCTTCTGGTACCAATTAGCTGCAATGACTTTATATAAAAAGTATCTCCTAAACCTATTCCTATAACTCCACTAAATAACAGGGTAATAATAGATTTAAAATCATTTAAAACACTGAGATTGATAAATGCTGGAAGAAAAATTAGAAATGCGATTATATTTTTTACTAAATTAATATCTATGGATTTATACTTTTCGGTTTGTGAACGCCATATGAAGCATGCATAAGTCCATGATATTGCTGCTCCGAAGGCCGAAAAAATTCCAATCAAAACTAATAATTCTAAAAATTTTTTACTTTATAAATTGTGTTATTGCTAAAAAGAAAACGTATAGAAGAATAATAAAACCCGGCAGATACTGTATTAAAGACTTTAATTTGTTAGTTTCCATGATATTTAAATTTGATATTTATATTTAAATAATATAAAGTCTTCATACATTCATTAGAAGTAGATAATTTAAGAAATTAACATAAGGTTTAATACTAAAATTTTGTAAGGTGACTTAAAATTAGAAAATTCATAAGAAGTTCATCAAAAAATTATATTTTTCATATTTATATCTGAAAGCAGAAAGTATTATGTTGAATCAATCACTAAGCAATTACTTTAATTTAATAACTATCTAATATAAAAATAAATTATCAATAAAATGGAATTAATTAATACAAATGATGTTTCGCTGGGTCTTGCACCATACGATATATTAGGCTTTAAATCCGAAGAAGAACTTAATCTGGAAATTTCAAAGCTTATTAGGACTAGAACCGAATTCGATAATAAAACCAAAGTAATTTCTAAATAATACCTTTTAAAAGCTTGATTCAAAAAATTTTTTAAAAATTAGTTTTTCTATTTGGATATAAACTTTCTAACTTTCTTCTCCTTTCGGTCTTTGCGTTAATTCTCTCTTCCTTCTCTTTTTTCTTTATTTCATCGTTTATTTTGTTTTGTCTATAACCGATCCAAAGAAGTACCCAAATAACTGAAGTTAATAATAAAAGAGCAGTATATTGCCCCGTCATTGGAAAGCTGGCTTCAGAATATTTGACGTAGGAAAATAAATTAACCATTTACCTAAATTAATATATAAAAGATAGTTGCGTGTTCACATAAACCATAAAATTTAAAATGTCTTTAATTATTATTCTCAATATTTCAAGATAATTAAGTCTAAGCCTTGAATTTTTTATTTAAAAACGTTTTTTTTAATAAAATTGAATTGCTATTATCAAATTAAGGAAATATTGAGAGCCTACATTATTGAACCCTTTTGATTTAGTAGTAATTGGTGGTGGAGCAGCAGGTTTCATGACGGCAGTAACAGCCGCCGAAAATGGTGTCAAAAGAATTTTAATTCTTGAAGGTTCCTCAAAACTTATGGAGAAAGTAAGAATAAGTGGAGGGGGTAGATGCAATGTAACAAATGCATCATGGATACCGAATGAGTTGGCAGAAAATTATCCTCGAGGTGGGATTAAGCTTTTGGAATCATTTAATCGTTTTGCCGCTGGAGATGTATTTGATTGGTTTGAGAAAAGAGGATTGAATTTAAAGATTGAATCTGATAATAGAGTATTTCCAGTATCTGATTCATCTTTAGATGTAATAAGTTGCTTTAAAAAAAATGCAATAACTAAAGGGGTAGAGATATCAACTAAGTTTTTTGTTAAAGAAATTTTAAAAACTTCAGATAACCTTTTTACTATTTTTAATAGTGAAAAAAAATCGATAATTGCAAAAAATATTATTCTCTCTACTGGAGGACATCCAAGTGGACATAGATTAGCTAAAAATTTTGGTCATAGCATAATAAGGCCTGTCCCTTCCCTTTTTACTTTCTCAACAAAAGAAACAAAATTGAGTGAGTGTAGTGGTGTCTCTATTAAAAATATAGATATTGAAATTCAACTAAATAACAAATCTTTTAAAAATAGAGGAGATTTACTTATAACTCATTGGGGATTTAGCGGCCCTGCTGTCCTAAAGCTTTCTGCAATAGCTGCGAGAGAATTATTTGACCAAAAGTATAAATTTAATTTAATAATTAGATGGTCAAACTTAGAATATAAAGAGTTAAAAGAAAAAATTGATAACCTAAAATTTAATAATGGAAAATTAAACTTAATTAATTTAAGACCTCTACCTTTGTTAACAAAGAGGTTATGGGTGTTCTTATTAAATAAAATGGAAATTAATAAAGATAAGAAGTGGTCAGATCTTCTTGCTAATGAAAGAGAGAAAATGATAAATAGCCTCTTGAAAGATAAATATATTATTTCTAGTAAAGGCCCCTTTGGTGAGGAATTTGTCACCTCCGGAGGTGTCTCAATCAATGAAGTTAATTTTAAAAGTATGGAAAGTTTAATATGTCCCGGTTTATTTTTTTCTGGTGAAGTTCTTGATGTTGATGGAATCACTGGGGGGTTCAATTTTCAACATTGTTGGACGAGTGGATGGCTTGCAGGTCAATCAATCTCAAAGTTATGTGGCAAAGTAACAAATCAATAAGTTTATCTTCTTTTTATTAAGTATTGATCGATAAAAGTTTTTTAAACAGAGATTAATTTTAAAGTTGAAAAACTCAATAAGAATGATGCAAAATCTAATTCCTAAAAAGGAAGAAGAAGAAAGAAGGTTAAAAGCATTAGCCGAATATAGAATATTGGGAACTAAACCAGAATCCTGTTATGACGATATTACAAAAATAGCAGCTTCAACGTGTAATGTTCCAATATCTTTAATGACCTTAGTTGATAAAGATAAGCAATGGTTTAAGTCAAA
>QCTC01000030.1 GCA_003211315.1 Prochlorococcus sp. AG-670-O17
AATCATTTTGTCCTAGATTATTTATAATTTTGATTTCTTTACTACTAAACCCCTTACTCACAGCAAGTAAATTTACATTAAGAGGTAATTGTTTTTTAATTTGCAAGTAATTTGAAATTTCCAAATTTTATAAAAAAGTTTGTCTAAATAAATTCTCCCATTTTGAGAAATCTTCTGATCCTTGTCTTCTTGCTCTTTGCAAGTTTAATTCAGACTGATTTCGAGCGTCTAAATAGGGTATAACTTCAAAAAAGACTTCTCGCTGTTTAACTTCGACTAAAAAAAACATTTTTTGTGCATACAAAGTCGCATAAATATCTTTGCCCTCAATCCCTAGAGAGACTTGATATAACATTCCAAATGTTGGGTGATTTAAATAACGCTCTGAACTCAAACTAAAAATTTATTTATTTACAATGCACCATACTGTTTTCTAAGAAAAATTGCTATGCATATAAAACATATCGATAATGAATTAAAAATAAAAGTTACGGAATTTTTTTTATCAAAAGCTTTATATCTATAAGTTTTTATAGTTATTTCTTTTTTAGAAAGTAACGAATCTGCCCCTTGATCAATTCTTAAGAATATATTTAAAAAAAGTCTTTCAACCATTGTTAATAAAACATTAATAGATTTCTTAAAACCCAAACTTCTAAGATTTATTGATCTAACTGATACTGATTTAATTATGTTTTGTAATTCTTCTTGAACTAAAGGAATAAAGCGCAAAGCTAACATTAATTGGAAAAGCCATTTATCAATAGGCAACCCAACTTTTCTCAAAGGTATCATAAACCAACTTAAGGCCCAGACTATATCCTCTTGTAATGTTGTTAGGAGCATCAAATTCACACTATGAATAACAGTAAATATTAATGTTGAAGTTTTTATTCCTAACTCAAAAGCTTTCCTAGATAAGTTATAGGGTCCAAGAGTTATAAATCCTATTTTCTTAGATGGAATTTCTAAAATATTCCAAGTTTCCTGATTTTCTAAAATCAAATTCAATTCATTCGGATCTCTTAAAGTACTATCAAGAGATTGAATATTAGAAGATGCTATTAATGATAATAATCCAATTATCAATGATAATCCTAAAAGGAAGAGGAGTGATCGCCACCAAACTCTAGAGGGTAACAAACTGATAAAAGTAATAAATATCAAACATATAACTAAACTTAGTCTCCACAATGGGCCTGCCCAGATTGGAGTAATTAGAAAAATAAATACTGCAATTATCTTTAATCTACTGTCGACAATTCTTAACCAACTTCTATTACCATCAACATATTGTCCAATAGGAAATTTAGTAAGAATATTCATTAATCTTTTTGAATAATATTAATATTCTTTTTTGATGTCTCCTTTTCTAGGTCTCTTTGCTGTTTTCCTCTCCAAAGTAAAATTATTGGAGACCCTTCAAACCCAAGATTTAATCTTATTTGTTTTTCAATATATCTTCTATATGTAATTCCAAATAATTTAGGGTCATTTACAAAAAGAGTAAAAGTTGGAGGCTGGTTTTTTACTTGAGTCCCATAGTAAAGTCTTCCTTGTTTTCCGCTTCTCTTTGTTGGTGGACTTTTCCATCCAAGAGCCTCCTTAAGAACTTCATTAACGACTGAAGTTGTAACTCTCCTTCTATGTTGGGTTACAGCATTAAGAGCATGCTCAAAAATATTTTGAACTCTTTGACCAGTCAAAGCTGAAATGAAAATCATTTTTGACCAATGCAAAAAATATAGTTTTGATCTAAGTTCTTTTTCTACTTCATAAATTGTGGAATTATTTTTCTCTACAAGATCCCATTTATTCACTACAATGACACACGCTCTACCTTGTTCTTCTATTCGTCCTGCCAATTTCTGATCTTGATCAGTCACACCATCTATGGCATCTATAACTAGGACACAAACATCACTTCTATCGATAGATTTAAAAGCTCTATTAATTCCAAAAAACTCAGTTCCATATTTTACATTTTTTTTTCTTCTTATTCCTGCTGTATCTACTATTTTCCATAGATGGGAATCTTTCTTAATAAGAGTATCTATTGAATCAGTTGTAGTTCCACTTATATCACTAACTATTGCTCTTTTTTCTCCGCAAATAGCATTTAACAAACTGGATTTCCCAACATTTGGTCTTCCAATAATTGACATCATTATTTTATCTTCTTTATCTTCAATATTTAAATCTTTAGGGAATCCATCAACAACAAGGTCTAATAGGTCCCCCGTTCCAGAGCCATGAATAGCAGATACAGGATAAGGTTCACCTAAACCCAATTTCCAGAACTCAGATGCCAAAGAAACTCCTAAGGATGTAGATTCACATTTATTTACTGCAACAATTGTCTTGCAAGCTGAATTCCTCAGCCATTTTGCTATTGATAAATCTCCGTCAGTTACACCTTGATTTCCATCAACTACAAATAAAGCAAGAGAAGCCTCCTCTAATGCTAAAAATACTTGAGTACGAATCTCAGGGAGGAATTCACTATCATCTTCAAAAACTAGTCCTCCCGTATCAACAACTTGAAATTCCCTCCCGCCCCAAGAAGCATTTTGATAAGTTCTATCTCTGGTAACTCCTGGTTTATCGAATACAATTGCATCATTACTTTGGCATAACCTATTAACCAAAGTAGACTTCCCAACATTAGGTCTTCCTATTATTGCTATTGATGGAAGAGTCAATTATTCCCCTAAGAAAATTAGATCTATTACAACTATACCTTCAATACGTTCTTTTACTCTAAACAAGATTATTTATTTGATTACAGGATCTCCATAATGACCTTTTGCTGGATTAGGAGATGGGAGAGATAATTTAGGTAACTTACAAAAATCATCTAAAGAAGAACTCGATTCAATAGACCAATAGATCAACCAATTCACAGCAGTTGCTCTTCTTGTTCTTCTAGGATAAAGTTCGTTAATTTTATAACCTTTAAAATTAAGAATTTTTTTTAAATTTTGTTTGTGATCTTTTGGTATAGATCGTGTCAAGTGAACTGAAGCAGATCGTTCTGAAATAATTTGAGGGGCTTTTGAAAAATTTTCTGACCAATATGATGGGGTTAAGGAACTTGATATCCATCCATCCATAGAAGGTCGATTGATATAAAAAAGTCTTTCCCATACTAATTCACATACAAAAAGATCACTTACTTTATCTTCAAGTATTAGAGACAATATTTGCCTACTTATCGACCATTTAAATTCATTTCTTAGAAAATTATCTTTGTTCATTAATTAGGTCTTATCAAAATCAAAGAAAAATAAGGCATTATCTCCATATTATATTTTGAAGCATGTTGGATAATTTGAGAGGGCATCCCTACATTAATAGCGATTAAAGCTTTATTAATGATTTTCTCTTTTTCTAAAACTTCTTTAACTGAAAACCATCTTTTCCCAACTTTCATTAGTACTAAATTTGTTTTATTTGCTTTAGTCTGAATTATTAGAGTTGTTAATTCTGATTTAGAAGAAGGACATTCCTTTATTATCAAAGTCTCACCTTTCTTCACTAAATCAAAATTACTTAAAGCTGCTGCTGCTGAGATAGATGATATCCCTGGTATAGTCCTAGTAATTATTTCAGGATAATTATTATTTATTATTCTCAGAATATTAGATGAACTTGCATACAATGAAGGATCTCCAAGACAAAGTAAAGCAACAGATTTATTATTTCTAATAGACTTAACAATTATATCCACAGCACTAGACCAGATTTGATCTGGATCAAATTCTTGCCTTGCCATTGGGAAAAGAATGGGAATTTTTTTCTTGAATTTGATATATTTTTTGACTATTTCCGCAGATGAACTCTTTCTATCATCACTTGAAATTGGGAAAACGATAAGTTTTGCTTTTTTAATTGCCTCTACTGCAGCAAAAGTTAGTAAAGAACTATCTCCAGGACCAACACCAACAATTGTTAATGATGCAAGATCACTTTTAAAACCAAGCAAATTTTTTAGAGTTTTTCTAATTCCCATAAATTAATAACAAAATTCAATTAACTATGAATTCTCGGCAAAGCAAACGTTTGGGATAAGATCTCGGATTCAATATTAGATAATTCCTCTAATCTTTTGTTAGTTTCATTTTTAGAGAATTTAGTCTGTGCTAATTTCCAATAAATTCCAAAATGTCTTGCTTCACTTTCAAGTAAAGACTCATAAAGCAACTTGAAAGATTTGTGTTCAGAATTCAATGCTAGTAAACTTAACCTTTCATGACTTCTTGCTTCAATAAGTCCCGCTATCAAGAAACTGTCTAACATCCTATAAGGTTCCTCTTTTCTGACGCATTTAGCCAATTCAGCTCCATATGGGGGAGGCTTAAGAGCTTTAAGAGAATGACCAAGATCCTTTAATAAAAATAGTATTTTTTCAAAATGCTCCAACTCTTCCCTAGCTGTAGGGCTCAAAACTTCTGCTAGATCTGGTTCAGATGGATATCTAAACATTAATTGAATTGCAACTCCAGCAGCTTTTCTTTCGCAATGAGCATGATCAATAAGTATCTCTATTGGATTTGATAAAGCTTGCTCTAGCCAACTTTCTGAGGATATTGAGGATAAATATTTAATATTAGAAGAGGGCCTTTTAAAATTTACTAGCATTTACTTATTACTACTTAAAAATTCAATTATTCCCTCAAGAGCAAGAAAATAACTTGTAATGCCAAATCCACTAATTATTCCTATTGCTTTGTCAGTAAGAAAAGATTCTTTTCGAAATTCTTCTCTGCTAAAGATATTTGATATATGTAGTTCTACAAATGGGATTTTTGATCCAATTAAAGCATCTCTTATAGAAATTGAAGTATGAGTAAGAGCACCGGCATTAATAAGAATTCCATGGATACTGCTTCCCGAGGATTGGATTTTATCTACAATTTCACCTTCATGATTACTTTGAAAGCATTCAAGATTAATACTTTTTTCTTTAGCAACTATGGTTTAAAAGAGATTTAAGAGTAAAAGATAATGAAGCTCTAATTGAATCTTTAAAAGATAGAGATATATTACCTATTTATATAGTTGAAAAAGAACTATGGAGACAAAAAACTTATTCAGATAGACAGTGGCAGTTTTGCAAGGAGAGCCTTATAGATTTAAGAAATTCACTTGAAAATATTGGACAACCTTTAATCATTAGAACAGGCAAAGTTATTGAAATTTTTGATGAGATATCTAATAAATTCAATGTAAAGGGTATATATAGCCATCAAGAAACTGGTGACTATTTTACATATAAAAGAGATAAAGAAGTTAGAAAATGGGCTTCAATGAAAAAAATAATTTGGAAGGAATATTTACAATTTTCTGTATTTAGAGGAAATTTAGATAGAAATAATTGGTCAAAAAAATGGAAAAAAAATATGGAGAAAAAATTATTATTAGAGCCTTCAAATATTAATCCTATAGAAATTGATACTGGGGCAATACCACCAGATAATCTATTTTGCTTTAAAAATGATTTATGTGAAGGAAGATTAAAGGGTGGGAGGGAAAATGGTCTAAAAAGAATGGAATATTTTTTCAGTAAAAAATTAAATTCTTACTCAAAAGACATTTCAAGCCCCGAGAAATCATTTGATAGCTGTTCAAGACTATCTCCTTATTTAAGTTGGGGATGTATATCTTTAAAAGAGATTTTTTATAAAGCAAATTTAATTAAAAATACTAATTCTAAAATGCTAAAAAGTAGATTAACTTGGCATTGTCACTTTATTCAAAAACTTGAAAGTGAACCAGAATTAGAATTTAAAGAATTTCATCCATATTTCCAGAAAATCAGAAAAAAAGATAATGATTTACTCCAATTATGGAGTGAAGGTAAAACTGGTTTTCCTTTCTTAGATGCCTGTATGAGATCTTTAAATTTTAATGGCTGGCTTAATTTCAGAATGCGTGCAATGTTGATGTCTTTTGCAAGCTATAACTTATGGATACCATGGCAAGATTCTGGTTCAGTATTGGCATGCAAATTTATTGACTATGAGCCTGGAATTCATTGGAATCAATGCCAAATGCAATCAGGTACAACCTCTATAAATATAAATAGAATTTATAATCCTATTAAGCAAGGTAAAGATCATGATCCAAAAGGGAATTTTATTAGAAAATGGGTACCGGAGATAAAACATTATCTTGATAACTTTATACATGAACCCTGGTTGATGGAGAATTTCAATTCAAGTGAGTATTCAAATTCTGAATATCCAAAACCAATAATCGACCTCTCAAAAACTACAAAGATTGCCAGAAAAAAGATTCAAGAAATAACTCAAAAAGATGGTTATTGGGATATTTCAAAAGAAGTATATTTAAAACACGGCTCTAGAAGAACATCATTAATTAAGAAAAAAAATCATCCTAAAAAGATCAATATAAAACCAGAAAGTGATCTTCAATATGAATTAAATCTTGAATTATAAATTTAATTTATTTAAGAAAATTAAAGCCTTAAAAGCTGTCAAAGAATTTATTTTTAAAAAGAATTTAAGTTAAATAAGTTACAACTAGAAATCCACGATCATCAGTATCAAGCCTTAATGTATAAAGGTTATTTATTGTAAGCATGAAGGAACCTACAATCGAGCTTAAATCAACAGAATTTACTGAAGTTATAGAAATTGAAAGAACAGTTACCCCCGACGAAGAGAAAAGAGTTGACCACGTTTTTGTTAGAAGAAGAAAAATTTGCAAGCCTCATCCTGAAGGATTTGCAACCGAAGAGTATGCAAGATTTGATATTGAATGGCCAGAAGAAGTAAAGGAAGAAATCAAAGATGATATTAAAGAAGAAACCAAAGTGAACTCATATCAGTAATGTCCGATAGATTTGAATGGGATGATACTAATAGTTCCGGAATTTGGTGGAGTACTAATGTAAGCATTAGAGATGAATGTATTCTGCTAAAAGAGGATACAGAATGTGATGACTCTGATATCGTTGAGTTACTAAGGAGTATTGCTAAAAATATCGAAGATAATGGTCTATAACGCTTGATAAATTTAATTTGAATAAAATTTGCCTAAAAACTTTCTAATCTTTCAACTGAATCTAATAATTTTAATGTGATACCTTTTTCGCTCATTGAATGACCAGCGTCATCTACAATAATTAGCTCTGAATTTATTAATTTTCTACTAAGGTCCCAAGCACTCCTTACAGGACAAACTACGTCATATCTACCTTGAATTATTTTAGTTGGTATGGATTCTATAATCTTTATATTTTTCAAAATAAAATTTTCTTCTAAGAAGATCTTATTTATAAAATAATGACATTCTATTCTAGCAAAAGCATCCGAAAAGGAATTAGTTTTACTTTTACCAACATCAATATCTCTTTTTATAAGATGGCTTGTAGAAAGTTCCCAATTTGTCCAGGCAGCAGCAGCTTTTGATCTAAGTTCAATATCTGGGGAGGTTAGATATTTATAAAAAGAAGCTATCAAATCAACCCTTTCATCCTTGGGAATTACTGCAATATATTTTTCAAACTCTTCAGGGAATATCTCACTTGCGCCACATTGATAAAACCATAAGAGTTCAAATTTTCTACATAAAAATATTCCTCTTAAGGTCATACTTAAAACTCTCGATGGATTTTTAATTGCATAAATTAAAGCCAGAGTAGAGCCCCATGAACCCCCAAACAAATGCCAAGAATCTATTTTCAAATTTACTCTTAATTTTTCAATATCATCTACAAGGTCGCCTGTTGTATTTTCTCTTAATTCTGAAAAAGGTCTTGAGGAACCGCAGCCTCTTTGATCAAATTGAACAATATCAAATTTTTCGGGATTAAAATATCGCCTATATCTTGGCTGACTTCCTCCTCCAGGACCACCATGAATTACTAATATCTTTTTACCTTTTGGATTTCCAGATCTTTCCCAATAGATAGAATGAATTTTACTTACCTGTAAAAAACCCTTTTCTCTTGGGTCGATGGAGGGGAATAAATTTTTCTCTTTCATTCTATAAATATAATTTATTTCAAATTGAAAATTAATATTAACTAATAATAAACATTTAAAATTATATAAATCAGTAAAAAAAAGGCCTGTTATAACAGGCCTCTTTTAAATTTCTTATTTCCTACTTTCAGGATTTATAAAACATATTATAAAGTTCATTTATTCATGAGCTTAAAAATAGTTGGATTAGGGGATACTTCTCGATAAATTTAGTTCTTTTTTGTCGCTGGTAATTATAAAGCGAAGTCTTATCAGACTAATTGATTGAACTTTATTTTTCGATTAATCCCATTCTCAGGAATACACTTCCTATATTAGTAAATTTGCTAAATTTCAGGCGGACTATCAATCATTTAGATTGCCTCCTAACTCAACATACATAAATTACTCCTATCTCTATTTTAAGTAAATCCGTAAATATGCTGATTTACTTTTTTATCGATTTATACGAGAATTTTAATGTTTCGTTTGTTCTATGTTATTTAAGTAGATTTTAAAGCTCTTATAGTTGGGATCTCTATATACTTTTTTGATATTAAAAATATGGCCAGGAAATGATTTTAAATACAAATAGCATTCTCTTGTCTTTAGGTTTTTTATCTTTTGTTCTAATATTATTTTCATTATTTTATGAAATTTATATTTTTAATAAAGCACCCTTTTTAAAAAATTCTGTTTATTCAAAGCCACTTAATGAGAGCTTATCAATTTTAATACCGGCTTATAATGAAGAGATAAATATAGTCAATTGCCTAAAAGCATTAAGTGAAATAAAAAAACCTTGCCAAACTTTTAAAATTTTAGTTGTTGATGATTCAAGTACTGATAATACTTATCATGAGGCTATAAAATGCAAAGATGAATATTTTCAAAAAAATGATGATATAGAAGTTATTATGTCTGGGGATAGACCAAGTGACAAAAATTGGGTTGGGAAAAATTGGGCTTGCTATAAAGGATCAAAACAAGTAACTACTGATTGGATTTTATTTATAGATGCGGACGTCATAATTGGTAAAAATTGTATTTTTAATGCATTATTAAAATCTTGTGCAGAAGATATTGATTTATTATCTTTAGCTCCAAAAATAAATTGTAATTGCTTAGCAGAATGGATGGTTCAACCAATAATGACTAGTCTTCTTATGCTAGGTTTCCCAATTTTTAAAACTAATGATTCATCAAATAAAGATTCTTTTGCAGCAGGTCCATTTATGCTATTTAAAAAAAAATCTTATGATCTAATTGGCGGACATCTAGAAACATATAATGAAGTCGTTGAAGATTTAGCATTAGCCGAAAAAATAAAATCAAATAATTTAAATTTAAATTTTTCTATAGCAATTAACGATATTTCTCTGAATATGTATAGAGATTTAAATTCATTGATAGAAGGATGGAGTAAAAACTGGTTCCTAGGCCTTGAAAAAAATATTTTAAAATCGCTAACTGCATCAATATTTGTATTTTTCTTATATTCATTTCCTTTGATTTTATTTCTGATATCACTAATAAAAATTAATTTTACTGATAATACAAGGATATATTTACTAACTTTTCTAATTTCTTTTATATCTATTATTAGTTATGGATTAAAAAGGCTAATATTTAAAAATAAATTTAATATCCCTAATAATTACTGGTACCTCAATAGCATAGGCGGATTTATTGTTATTTATATAAGTATTTTATCTGTTTATAGAACAGTTACTGGAAATGGATGGACTTGGAAGGGGAGAAATTTGTATGAAAAATTAGATTAATCTAATATTTAACTTTCTTCAGTTTCATAAAGTAAAATACTTTCAATTATCATCAGATCACCATCTGTTAATTCATAATTTTCTATTTTCCATTCTGTAAACTTTATACAATCATCAAGAGATGGATTTTCTTTTCTACATTTTCGCCACTCTCTAATCCAATCTGCTAGAGCATAGGTAATTTTTGTTGTAAGCATTTTTTACCAATTTGGATAAATTAAATCTTGCTCTAATTAACCTCTTTTGTCATAAGTAGAAACCCGTTCCATACTGCTTTCAAAGCAATAGATAAAAATGGCTGAAGCAACTCAAAAAGCATCTATTACAAAGGGTAAAGAGACAGAGATAACTACTAAATATTCTATCTCATATATTCGTGTGAGTACGCTATGAATTACAAAAACAAAAGAAAAGATAAGTTTTAAATAAATTATTAATTTAATAAAAATATGAGAATGTTTTTTAAACATTGGAGTCAATTATTGAATCTAGAACTAAGTGAACATGGAATATTTATTTAGTAAATTATGAGTAACGCTTCTAATCCAATCGCTATTAATTATAAAAATTTAGGAGTTGCAAAACATAAAAAAGGGAAATATAAAGATCCATGTTAAGACTACCTAAGATCAATCGAAATAGAGATTGCGGAGATTTTAAAAAATCCGCAAAATTGAAATATAAGCGTTGAATGGAATGTACTTCCTGTTTTTAATGATGAAGAAGTTATTCTAAGAAATAAACAACTTGCTAAAGAAATCTCAGCAATGGGATAATTTAATTGATTGACAGTCGATCGCCGGGCCTTTTTAGGCTCCTTTTTTATTAAGGAATTCAAAATAAATTAATCTTCCCTTTACTTATTCGAAATAGGTGAAATTTCAAATCACTTATTATTTTTATGTCTTCAACTTTTTACATTGTTCATCATGAATTTAAAGTAGGAAAAGCTGAAAAACCCTGGCCGAATTACTAAATTCAAGGTTATAGATATAACCAACATATCTTACAACCCCTTACAGTTGACTGTGTAGGGGACTTTTTTTTTGAGATGATTGGTAAATTATCAAAAGCAACTAAACAATTAATTCTCTGATGGAAATTCATAGAAAGACATTACTAAATCTCATAAAAGAAAGAGCATACAAGAAAGGTAAATTTACCTTATCATCTGGTAAAGAATCAAAGCATTACATTAACTGTAAACCTGTTAGTTTATCCTGTGAGGGAAATGCACTTATATCTCATTTGATGTTTGAACATATAGAAGATAAATCTGCAGCAGTTGGTGGACTTACACTAGGTGCTGATCCTTTAGTTTGTGGTATCGCACAGAAAGCATACTACTCAAATAAACATATTGATGCTTTGATCGTAAGAAAGAATCCGAAAGGATATGGAACAAAAGAAGTTATTGAAGGTAACAAGCCACCTGAAGGATCTATCGTTACAGTATTGGAAGATGTAACTACAACTGGTAGTAGTGCAATCAAAGCAGTAAATGTTTTGCGTGATGCAGGTTACATTGTGAATCGTGTTGTTGCAATCGTCGATAGAATAGAGGATCACAATGTATGGGAAAATAACAAGATAGAATTTATTTCTCTATACAAATTAGAGGATATTATTGAATGATCTGTTGGCACTTTGCACCTCTAATAATTATTGACAGTTGATCTACAATAAGGGGCAATTAGCTCCTTTTTTATGTCTCTTGAAACTACTGTTTTCACCTTCAAAATAAGTGTCCCTTTTGAAGAATGGGCTGCGGTTTATGACAGCGAAGAAAATATACAAATGAATAAAGAACGTGAAATTATTTGCCTATATAAAGGTGTAAAGAAAGATGATCCAACCAGTGTAATTCTTATTGAGCAGGGTGAAGAAGGGAAATCAAAAGCTATGTTTGAAGATCCAGAGGTAAAACCACTCATTGAAAGTGCAGGTCATATTTATGATACAACTGTCATCTCCAGTTACTTTTAAGTGAAAGGCTTTCTACTTTTGTCGCTTTTATCTTTTGACTAATGGGAAAAGAAACTTCTCAACTAACAGAAAAGGAAGCTTTGAGTATCTATGCGAGAATGATGCACACTCTTGATTCATCTGAGTTTGAATCGTTTTTGTCAGAAGATTTCTCATACTCCTCACAAAAAGTCTTGACCGATATGAACTCAAAAGATGAATTCATTGAATATATCAGACCAAAACTTGAAACAATTAAAAAAACCAAGAGTGCTGTTTATGCAGAATTAGGCGTCTGCCCAGCCTATGGACATACTGATTGCCTTATCATGGCTCAAGGCGATAAGTCTAATCTACTTGGAGTCGCTTATGCTTCTGTAGATGAAGGCAAAATAAGTGGTCTTGCTTTGTGCATTGTTCCAACACCTGATTCGGCTGAAAGGAGTGGAATTTATCCTGGACTTCAGTCGAATTGAATAATACAAAAATACTTCTTGCGCTACATTATTTCATTTGGAAAGGTCTCAATATCAAATTCTCAAAGGAAATCATTATTTTTTTAGCAATTACATTTGTGGGATTTTTGATTATTTCTCTCGGTAAATATAGAAGCATTGATTTATATGGGGCAAAAATTAACTTATATTTTGTTGCATTACTTATGGGAAGTTTAAAAGGATTTCTTTATTCAATTCAAGAAGAACTAACAACTATTTATTAGCTTCTTTTTTAATGCCCTTTTCGGGAACTTTTCCGGAACTTTTATATTTTTGAAATTGGCCTCCTGAAAGATGTTTGTTGGCATTAAATCAGTATTCGAGCTACTTAAGCATAAAAAAAAGACCCTTATGAGTCCTTATGAATGCTAGTGATGGTTTATGACTTGCTTTTTCAAGTGCCCTCGTCGGGACTTGAACCCGAGACCTCTCCCTTACCAAGGGAGTGCTCTACCGCTGAGCTACAAGGGCTGAAAAAAAAAGTGGGCCGGGTTGGATTTGAACCAACGTAGGCAGAGCCAGCGGATTTACAGTCCGCCCCCTTTAACCACTCGGGCACCGACCCACTATTTGAACTTATCAGTTAATGGTCACTTTGTGTGAAAATGTTTTGGTTTTTTTGTTTCTTTCTAGATAGCATTTAAAAGAAAAGACTTAATTGCTGATGAATATTTTATTGATAAATGGGCCAAATCTGAATCTCCTAGGTACTAGAGAACCTAATATCTATGGAAATAAAACCTTGAGTGAAATTGAAAATGATTTAACCAAAGTTGCTAAAGAAAAAAGTATTAATCTTGAATGCTTTCAAAGTAATCATGAAGGTGAAATTGTAGATAAAATCCAATCCTCGGGAAGCAGTATCCATGGAATTCTTATTAATGCCGGTGCTCTTACTCATACTTCAATTTCTATAAGAGATGCTTTAATTGGATCAAAAATCCCATTTGTAGAACTACATATATCAAATATCTTTAGCAGAGAAGAATTTCGAAAAGAATCTTTTCTTACTGACAAAGCAATAGGAATAATTAGTGGATTTGGCATTACAAGTTATTTTCTTGCTCTTGAGGGAATAATTGAATTTTTAAGTAGTAATAAGTAAATGCTAGTAAATTTTAAAAGGCCCTCTTCTAATATTAAATATTTATCCTCAATATCCTCAGAAAGTTGGCTAGAGCAAGCTTTATCAAATCCAATAGAGATACTTATTGATCATGCTCATTGCGAAAGAAAAGCTGCTGGAGTTGCAATTCAATTAATGTTTAGATATCCATCTGAACCAGATCTAGCAGAAGTTTTGAGCCCTACAGCTAGGGAAGAGTTGGAGCATTTTGAAAAAATACTATTTTTATTAAAGGATCTTGGTCATTCTCTTAAAGCTCTTAAGCCTCCCCCATATGGAGCTGAATTGGCTAAATGCGTCAGAAAAGAGGAACCTTATAGGATGTTAGACAGTTTCTTGATAGCGGGACTTATTGAAGCAAGAAGTCATGAAAGGTTAAGTTTACTAGCATTGAATTCTGAACACAAATCTTTCAAGTTGCTTTATGAGTCTTTACTTGAAAGTGAAGCAAGACATTTTGGAATTTATTGGAAATTAGCACAGACTAAATTCTCTAAAAATGAAACTAACAAAAGATTAGAGGAATTATCTAATATTGAATCCGAGATCTTATCCCAAACGTTTGCTTTGCCGAGAATTCATAGTTAATTGAATTTTGTTATTAATTTATGGGAATTAGAAAAACTCTAAAAAATTTGCTTGGTTTTAAAAGTGATCTTGCATCATTAACAATTGTTGGTGTTGGTCCTGGAGATAGTTCTTTACTAACTTTTGCTGCAGTAGAGGCAATTAAAAAAGCAAAACTTATCGTTTTCCCAATTTCAAGTGATGATAGAAAGAGTTCATCTGCGGAAATAGTCAAAAAATATATCAAATTCAAGAAAAAAATTCCCATTCTTTTCCCAATGGCAAGGCAAGAATTTGATCCAGATCAAATCTGGTCTAGTGCTGTGGATATAATTGTTAAGTCTATTAGAAATAATAAATCTGTTGCTTTACTTTGTCTTGGAGATCCTTCATTGTATGCAAGTTCATCTAATATTCTGAGAATAATAAATAATAATTATCCTGAAATAATTACTAGGACTATACCAGGGATATCATCTATCTCAGCAGCAGCAGCTTTAAGTAATTTTGATTTAGTGAAGAAAGGTGAGACTTTGATAATAAAGGAATGTCCTTCTTCTAAATCAGAATTAACAACTCTAATAATTCAGACTAAAGCAAATAAAACAAATTTAGTACTAATGAAAGTTGGGAAAAGATGGTTTTCAGTTAAAGAAGTTTTAGAAAAAGAGAAAATCATTAATAAAGCTTTAATCGCTATTAATGTAGGGATGCCCTCTCAAATTATCCAACATGCTTCAAAATATAATATGGAGATAATGCCTTATTTTTCTTTGATTTTGATAAGACCTAATTAATGAACAAAGATAATTTTCTAAGAAATGAATTTAAATGGTCGATAAGTAGGCAAATATTGTCTCTAATACTTGAAGATAAAGTAAGTGATCTTTTTGTATGTGAATTAGTATGGGAAAGACTTTTTTATATCAATCGACCTTCTATGGATGGATGGATATCAAGTTCCTTAACCCCATCATATTGGTCAGAAAATTTTTCAAAAGCCCCTCAAATTATTTCAGAACGATCTGCTTCAGTTCACTTGACACGATCTATACCAAAAGATCACAAACAAAATTTAAAAAAAATTCTTAATTTTAAAGGTTATAAAATTAACGAACTTTATCCTAGAAGAACAAGAAGAGCAACTGCTGTGAATTGGTTGATCTATTGGTCTATTGAATCGAGTTCTTCTTTAGATGATTTTTGTAAGTTACCTAAATTATCTCTCCCATCTCCTAATCCAGCAAAAGGTCATTATGGAGATCCTGTAATCAAATAAATAATCTTGTTTAGAGTAAAAGAACGTATTGAAGGTATAGTTGTAATAGATCTAATTTTCTTAGGGGAATAATTGACTCTTCCATCAATAGCAATAATAGGAAGACCTAATGTTGGGAAGTCTACTTTGGTTAATAGGTTATGCCAAAGTAATGATGCAATTGTATTCGATAAACCAGGAGTTACCAGAGATAGAACTTATCAAAATGCTTCTTGGGGCGGGAGGGAATTTCAAGTTGTTGATACGGGAGGACTAGTTTTTGAAGATGATAGTGAATTCCTCCCTGAGATTCGTACTCAAGTATTTTTAGCATTAGAGGAGGCTTCTCTTGCTTTATTTGTAGTTGATGGAAATCAAGGTGTAACTGACGGAGATTTATCAATAGCAAAATGGCTGAGGAATTCAGCTTGCAAGACAATTGTTGCAGTAAATAAATGTGAATCTACATCCTTAGGAGTTTCTTTGGCATCTGAGTTCTGGAAATTGGGTTTAGGTGAACCTTATCCTGTATCTGCTATTCATGGCTCTGGAACGGGGGACCTATTAGACCTTGTTGTTGATGGATTCCCTAAAGATTTAAATATTGAAGATAAAGAAGATAAAATAATGATGTCAATTATTGGAAGACCAAATGTTGGGAAATCCAGTTTGTTAAATGCTATTTGCGGAGAAAAAAGAGCAATAGTTAGTGATATAAGTGGAACTACAACTGATTCAATAGATACTCTTATTAAGAAAGATTCCCATCTATGGAAAATAGTAGATACAGCAGGAATAAGAAGAAAAAAAAATGTAAAATATGGAACTGAGTTTTTTGGAATTAATAGAGCTTTTAAATCTATCGATAGAAGTGATGTTTGTGTCCTAGTTATAGATGCCATAGATGGTGTGACTGATCAAGATCAGAAATTGGCAGGACGAATAGAAGAACAAGGTAGAGCGTGTGTCATTGTAGTGAATAAATGGGATCTTGTAGAGAAAAATAATTCCACAATTTATGAAGTAGAAAAAGAACTTAGATCAAAACTATATTTTTTGCATTGGTCAAAAATGATTTTCATTTCAGCTTTGACTGGTCAAAGAGTTCAAAATATTTTTGAGCATGCTCTTAATGCTGTAACCCAACATAGAAGGAGAGTTACAACTTCAGTCGTTAATGAAGTTCTTAAGGAGGCTCTTGGATGGAAAAGTCCACCAACAAAGAGAAGCGGAAAACAAGGAAGACTTTACTATGGGACTCAAGTAAAAAACCAGCCTCCAACTTTTACTCTTTTTGTAAATGACCCTAAATTATTTGGAATTACATATAGAAGATATATTGAAAAACAAATAAGATTAAATCTTGGGTTTGAAGGGTCTCCAATAATTTTACTTTGGAGAGGAAAACAGCAAAGAGACCTAGAAAAGGAGACATCAAAAAAGAATATTAATATTATTCAAAAAGATTAATGAATATTCTTACTAAATTTCCTATTGGACAATATGTTGATGGTAATAGAAGTTGGTTAAGAATTGTCGACAGTAGATTAAAGATAATTGCAGTATTTATTTTTCTAATTACTCCAATCTGGGCAGGCCCATTGTGGAGACTAAGTTTAGTTATATGTTTGATATTTATTACTTTTATCAGTTTGTTACCCTCTAGAGTTTGGTGGCGATCACTCCTCTTCCTTTTAGGATTATCATTGATAATTGGATTATTATCATTAATAGCATCTTCTAATATTCAATCTCTTGATAGTACTTTAAGAGATCCGAATGAATTGAATTTGATTTTAGAAAATCAGGAAACTTGGAATATTTTAGAAATTCCATCTAAGAAAATAGGATTTATAACTCTTGGACCCTATAACTTATCTAGGAAAGCTTTTGAGTTAGGAATAAAAACTTCAACATTAATATTTACTGTTATTCATAGTGTGAATTTGATGCTCCTAACAACATTACAAGAGGATATAGTCTGGGCCTTAAGTTGGTTTATGATACCTTTGAGAAAAGTTGGGTTGCCTATTGATAAATGGCTTTTCCAATTAATGTTAGCTTTGCGCTTTATTCCTTTAGTTCAAGAAGAATTACAAAACATAATTAAATCAGTATCAGTTAGATCAATAAATCTTAGAAGTTTGGGTTTTAAGAAATCTATTAATGTTTTATTAACAATGGTTGAAAGACTTTTTTTAAATATATTCTTAAGAATTGATCAAGGGGCAGATTCGTTACTTTCTAAAAAAGAAATAACTATAAAAACTTATAGATATAAAGCTTTTGATAAAAAAAATTCCGTAACTTTTATTTTTAATTCATTATCGATATGTTTTATATGCATAGCAATTTTTCTTAGAAAACAGTATGGTGCATTGTAAATAAATAAATTTTTAGTTTGAGTTCAGAGCGTTATTTAAATCACCCAACATTTGGAATGTTATATCAAGTCTCTCTAGGGATTGAGGGCAAAGATATTTATGCGACTTTGTATGCACAAAAAATGTTTTTTTTAGTCGAAGTTAAACAGCGAGAAGTCTTTTTTGAAGTTATACCCTATTTAGACGCTCGAAATCAGTCTGAATTAAACTTGCAAAGAGCAAGAAGACAAGGATCAGAAGATTTCTCAAAATGGGAGAATTTATTTAGACAAACTTTTTTATAAAATTTGGAAATTTCAAATTACTTGCAAATTAAAAAACAATTACCTCTTAATGTAAATTTACTTGCTGTGAGTAAGGGGTTTAGTAGTAAAGAAATCAAAATTATAAATAATCTAGGACAAAATGATT
>QCTC01000031.1 GCA_003211315.1 Prochlorococcus sp. AG-670-O17
TTGATTTTAATATTCAACTAAATAAATAAATTTAGATTTTTAAAATTTAATTAGCTTTTATATTTTATATGATTAATAATTATCAAAAATATAGACTATTTTCATGAATAATGATTTGGAAACCTTTAATTATTTTATTGATGATCTACTCTCTTCGGAGGTTAATTTATTAAATAAAGAGCTTGATCTTCTTTTAATGCAGTATCTTTTTAATTCGATAGATCTAGACTCATTAAAGAATATGAATAGTGAAGAAGAAATTAGTGTTGCATAATAGTTCTTAATTATGAAATATTTTTATGAAAAATTTTGGGTTCCTTTCTTTGGTGGAATTTTATCAAAGTTTATTTTCTTAATTGAAGGTAAACAAACAAAAAACAAGGAAAAAAAAACTAAACTTTAACTGAAAACTTTGAATCGTTGTTATAAGTATTTGATAGTTTATATATTGAAAGCAACAAATCATATTACTTTAATTCAATAATTTATGCATGGTTAAAGTATCTAAACAAATAGTATTTTAACTATTTAAAATTTTATGAATAACAAGTCTTTTTTAAAGCCATATACTGTTCATTATAGAGATTTTCAAAATCTTAGACTAGAAAATTGTTTTTATGCATTAGATGCTTATGAAGCAAGAACATTAGCTATGGAGTTTAATAAATATATAAAAGCGCATCCGAATTGCATTGATTTAATAAGGTGCGAAAAGTGATATTTCAATAAAAGATATTTAAAAGTTTAAATTCTATACACTTAAAAATTTATCAATAACTGTTTGGCTTAATTCACTTGTAGGGCCACTTGCAACAATTCCTCCCCTTTGCATTGCATAATACCTACTTGCCTGCCTAACAAAGTGTAAGTGTTGTTCAACTAATAAAACTCCGATACCAGTTTCTTTAATTATGAGATTTATAGCGTTTTCAATATCTATTACTATATTTGGTTGAATCCCTTCCGTTGGTTCGTCTAATAACAATAATTTTGGTTTACCTAATAGTGCTCTAGCAATTGCAAGTTGTTGTTGTTGCCCTCCACTTAGATCACCTCCTTTTCTTGATAGAAAGTCTTTTAAAATTGGAAACAAATCATAGATACTTGAATCAATATTTTTATTTTTAGATAACCCTCCAGGAAGCGATTCCATTCCCAACATTAAGTTTTCTTCTACAGTTAGATAAGGTATTATTTCTCTTCCTTGAGGAACATATGCCATTCCTTTTCTAGCTCTTTGGTGTGGGGCCTTTCTATTTATATTCTCTCCAATAAAGTTTATTTCTCCTTTCTTTGCCTTTAATAACCCTATTAATGATTTTAATAAAGTAGTTTTACCTACTCCATTTCTACCTATTAAACAGATCATTTCTCCAGATTTAAGGGTTAAATCTACATCTCTGAGGATATGGCTTTCTCCATAATAAGTATTTAATGATTTTACTTCTAGTAGATTTTTCATATTTATTCCTCCGGTCTTCCTAAATAAACATCAATTACCTTTTTGTCATTTTGAATAGTATCCATTGTACCTTCACATAATACCGTTCCTTGATTTAATACTGAAACATTACTATCAAGTCTTCTTATGAATTCCATATCGTGATCTATAACAACCACTGTATTCTCTCCGGATAATGATTTTAATAAATCTGCTGTCAAATCAGTTTCCTCATCTGTAAGACCTGCAACGGGTTCATCAACGAGCATTAAATCAGGTTTTTGGCCTAGTAACATTGCTATTTCTAACCATTGTTTTTGACCATGTGATAAAGCACCAGCTTTTGAATTGATTTTTTTAGATAAGTTTATAACTTTCATTAAATGTTCTATTTCATCTAATTGATCATTTCTAATTTTTTTATTAATTAGATTTAAAGGACTTTTAGGAGTACTTACTGATATCTCAAGATTTTCTTTAACAGTTAGATTTTCAAATACTCTTGGGCTTTGAAATTTTCTTCCTACACCTAAACGTGCAATTTTATGTTCTTTTCTTCCTATTAATGATTTTCCTTTAAAAAAAACATCACCTTTAGTAGGTTTTACTTTACCTGTTATTACATCTAGAAATGTTGTTTTCCCCGCACCATTTGGACCAATTACAGCTCTTAATTCTCCTTTTTTTAAACTAAGGTTTAGATCATTTAATGCTAGAAAACCTTCAAAACTAACACTTATATTTTCTAAGCTTAATAGAGATTTAGTATTCTTATTCATTTTTTAATCCCTCCGTTTCATTTTTAATTTCTAGACTTGGGTATGTTTCGATTTTCCTTTTCAGACCAAGTTTTTGAAGCAGATTCCTTGGTCCCTCTCCTTGTAACCATCCTAAAACACCTTCTGGTAATGCTGTAACTACTAGAATAAATAATCCACCTTGAATAAACATCCAGCTTGCCGGTAAGGCTTCACTTACTAAACTTTTTGCATAATTTATTAAGACTGCTCCAAGTATTGCTCCCAATAAAGTCCCTCTTCCTCCCACTGCAACCCAAATAACCATTTCTATTGAAAATGGTACTGTCATAAATTGAGGAGATACTATTCCTGATTGAACAGTGTACAAAGCACCAGATATTCCTGCTAAACCACCTGCTATAGAAAATATTATTGTTTTAAATAAGACAGGATTGTAACCTGTGAATCTGACTCTTGGTTCGTCATCTCTTATCCCTATAAGAATATTCCCAAATCTTCCTTTTACTACCCATTTTGAAAAAAACCATGCCGCAATAACTAATAAGGCTGTAATCCAAAAAAACATTCTTTGGATTGATTCTGAACCAACCATTTGTCCAAAAAGTTGAGTTACATCAGTTTTTAACCCGTTAGTACCATTAATAAGTTTTTGTTGTCCATTAAAGAAATTAAAGAATACTAAAAGAGCAGCTTGGGTAAGTATTGAAAAATACACACCTTTTATTCTGTTTCTAAAAACAAGAAATCCAAGTATTCCTGCAACTAATGCAGGTATCACCCAAATTGCAAATAAACTAAAGATTGGAGATCTAAATGGTTCCCAGAAAAATGGTAAATTATCTACTCCATAAAGTCCAAAGAATTCTGGAATATTATTTGGAAATTCAGAAGAGCTTGTTATCTGTAGATACATTGCTGCACAGTAACCCCCAAGAGCAAAAAATATACCTTGACCAAGACTCAATAAACCAGTAAATCCCCAAATTAGATCTACACCCAAAGCAACAATAGCTAATGATAAATATCTACCAAGAAGATTCAATCTGAAAACAGGAAGAATTGATGGAGCTGCGATAATAAAAGCAATAATGAGCACCCAAATAACAAAAGTTGTTTTTTTGCTTAGTGTTAAGTTTTTAAATTCCATTAACTCTCAACCATCCTTCCTTTCTGGGGGAATAAACCAGTAGGTTTGAATTGCAGGAATATTACTATTAACGCAAAAATCATAACTCTAGCCATACTGGTAGTTGCAAAGAAATTAATTGTATTTGATAGTGGTAGAGGCATATCAGGCCATATTGATAAAAGGCGACCAGCTCCAATTAAATCAGTCATTATTCCTATTCCAAAAGATGCAAAAATTGTACCCAATAGGTTCCCTACACCTCCTAAAACTACAACCATAAAACACCCAACTATATAATTCCCTCCAACATTAGGCCCAACCGATCCCAAAAGAGATACAGCAACTCCTGCTACACCGGCCAATCCTGAACCAATTCCAAAAGTAAGAACATCAACTTTTTCTGTTGAAATTCCAAGACAGTCACTCATTTCTCTGTTTTGAGTTACTGCTCTTATCCTCATACCCCAAGCACTTTGATTCAAAAATAAAGTTATTGCAATCACAGATATTAAAGTAATTATTATTATCATTAATCTTGTTTTTGGGAAAGCTGTTCCAAGAATTTCAACCTGACCCCTCATCCAAGCTGGAGCCGTGACATCCACATTTCTTGCACTAGCTCGACTTAATTTGCTAACTGAAGATGAAATTAAATTACCGGAGAGAACTCCCGCTAAAGCTGCAAATATCCATGAACTGAATTTTACATATTTAAAATTTATAGACTCTTTTACTTTTGATGAAAATACTGATGGTAGAAATAAACCTATTATAAGACTTAATACTAGTCCTGTCCCATAAGCTAAAGGAACACTGCGGACAAACTGTTGAAGTATAAGGCTTACTCCCCATGTTGCAAGTAAAGTTTCTAATGGACTTCCGTATAACTTTCTAATTACAGTTTTTTCTAAAAGTATTCCTACTACTCCACTGACAATGAATGCAAAAAATATAGAAACTATAACGTAAGCGTTGTAATAGGGTTTTAATAGTGGGAGTTTGAAAATTAATTGAGTTACATATGTTGTGTAAGCACCTAGCATCATTAGTTCACCATGTGCAAGATTGATTACACCCATCAAACCAAATACAATAGCTAAGCCCAAAGCTGCTACTAGTAAAACTGATCCGATCGCTACACCGTTGAATAAACTATCAAGAAGCAATTCCAATTTTAATAAGAAGAAAATTTAAGTGGATATAAGAAGAGGAGGCATTAAGCCTCCTCTTCTCTTTAGAAGTAAGCTTTGAAATTAAAGCTTATATCTTTCTCCTTTAGATGGGTCTGTCCAATCACATGCATAACCTTTTGAACTAGGTTCAAATTGGTTCCATGCTTGTGGGAATACAACTCCATCAGTTTCTTCAAGAATCTCAAATCCACCTTCTGGCTTGATTAAACCAATTCTTACTGTTTGAGCAAGGTGATGGTTAGGCATAACCTCAACTGGTCCTTGAGGAGCATCGAATGTTTGTCCTACTAGAGCTTCTCTAACAGCACTGTTCTCAAATGTGCCAGCATCTTCAACTGCTTGTTTCCATAAATAAACCATGTTGTAAGCAGATTCC
Organism: Prochlorococcus sp. AG-670-O17; assembly: GCA_003211315.1. Classification (GTDB taxonomy): domain Bacteria; phylum Cyanobacteriota; class Cyanobacteriia; order PCC-6307; family Cyanobiaceae; genus Prochlorococcus_A. The sequence continues at coordinate 4,901 of QCTC01000031.1, forward strand.
TGTGGATCGGCAACTACTCTGTCACTTCCATATAGAGCTTTGAAATCAGCTGCAAATTTCTTGGATTCAGGTGTGTCGATAGACATCATGTAGTTCCAAGCACCATAATGGCCTTCTAAGAATTCAGGTCCAATAGTACTGATTTCTTCCTCTGCAATAGAATAGTTCATTACATAATATCCATTACTTGGAGTAATCCCAGCATCCTGAATCTGTTTAAAGAAAGCAACGTTTTGGTCACCATTAAGTGTGTTGATAATTACTCCACCACCAGATGGTGCTAATGCTTTTTTGATCTTGGAAATAATAGGAGCAACTTCAGTATTTCCTAGAGGTAAATAATCTTCACCTACAACCTTTCCACCAAGTGATTTAAGTTGTTCTTTGGTAATTGTATTTGATGTCCTTGGGAAAACATAGTCTGAACCAACTAGGAAAAATGGCTTTCCAGCGGCAGGAGACCTCTTATACATAAAATCAGTAGCTGGTTCTGATTGTTGGTTTGGTGAAGCACCTGTGTAGAAAATGTTGTTTGAACATTCCTGAGCTTCATACTGAATTGGGTAGTAAAGGAATGCATCTTTTGATTCATACACAGGAAGCATTGCCTTTCTACTAGCAGATGTCCATCCACCAAATACAACTGGAACCCCATCCTGGTCGATTAATTTTTTAGACTTCTCAGCAAATGTTGGCCAGTCGGAAGCACCATCTTCAACGATGTAATCGATTTTGTAGCTTTTTCCACCAACGGTTACTCCGCCGGCTGCGTTTATTTCTGCAATTGCCATTTTTTCGGTATCAACAAGAGTTGATTCAGATATGGCCATTGTTCCTGAAAGGGAATGTAAGATACCAACAGTTACAGTGTCATCGAAACTTCCGGAAGTGTCTGAACCTCCTCCGCAGGAAGTAACTGAAACGGCAAGAGAGGCAGTAGCTAAACCTGCCAAAATACGCCTTGAAATTCTCATGAATTCGTTTAAATTAGGTAATTGACCCACATTGGGGGGATAAAGTAAAAGTTATAAACGAGTGGGATTTAGTTTTGTAGCATAGGTAACATTTTGTTGAATCCAATATAAAACGTCTGATTATTTTTTTGACTTTAAATGTTTGGTATTTGACCGACTAGATACTTAATAACGTCATCAACACCACTGCCGGAACTAAGATTTGTGAAAAACCATGGTTTACCATCTCTCATCATATTTGTATCGTTTTGCATAATATTTAAATTTGCACCAACCATATCAGCTAAATCAATTTTGTTGATTAATAACAAATCAGATCTTGTAATGCCTGGGCCTCCTTTTCTCGGAATTTTATCCCCAGCCGATACATCAATTACGTAAATAGATAAATCTACAAGTTCTGGACTAAAACTTGCCGCAAGATTATCTCCTCCACTTTCAACAAAAATAAAATCCAATGGATCATATTTGTTTTCAAGATCCATTACTGCATTTTTATTAAGTGAACAATCTTCTCTTATTGCAGTATGAGGACAACCACCAGTTTCTACTCCAACAATCCTACCTTCCTCTAAAATCTTTTTCTTTATGAGAAAATTAGCATCCTCTTTTGTATAAATGTCATTAGTAACAACAGCTATTTTATATCTCTTTTTAAGACCTATGCATAAAGTTTCAACTAATGCTGTTTTTCCCGAGCCTACTGGGCCCGCAACTCCTACTCTTAATTTGCTGCTCATAAATTAATTTCTAAAAAGTTTTGTATATAGATCATTATGGTTTTGTTGAGCCATAGATAAGCTTATATTCCCAACATAAAGATCATTGATATTACTGTCTACAATTTCTTGGGAAACTTCTGAGATTAAATCCAACAACTCAAGTTGAATAGTTTGTGCTTTTATTGAACCCATGGGTATAAGTCTTATTGCAGCACTAAGTTGATTCGCAGTCCATGCATATATAAAATTTTCGATCATTTCTAATTTATTTATTTGAAAAGAGAAGCAAGCCCAACTCCATGCCAAAGACCAAGAGATATTTTTATTTTTTTCATATAAATATTCAAATCCAAATTCTTTAGTCAATTCAAAAAGTGATTTAGCCATTTGAGTCTGTTGATCTCTTATCTCAATAGTATCTCTAAAAGACAATAGCCATTTATCTAAACTCAATAATCTTCTTCTGTTTTTTTTTTATATTATTAGCAATTTTTAATTCTACAAAAATATCAAAAAATTCTATTAAACATTTTGCTTCAATTCTAATTTGCCCAATTTTTAATTCATTTATTATTAAATCCCTTATGTGGTCTGGTTCTTCTAAATTCTTAATTTTCAAATAACTCTCTAATCCCTCAGAATAACAAAAACCTCCCACAGGTAAACTTGGACTAATTAATAAATACTTAACTAAGTGATTTTTTTTCATGATGAAAAGCCCCTATTTCTGGAAAAAACTTTTTTTCAACTTTTGAGAAAACAACATCAAAGTTCTTAAGCAATTCCTCAATTATGTAATCACTTTTAGTAAATAAGATATTTTCATTAATCTCAATTTCCACATGTCTATTTCCAAGATGATAAGCAACTTTTATAAGCTCTATATTCGTTTTAGCAGTAATTTTTATTAAATTTTCTTTTTGCGCAATGATTTGTACAAAGATTTTTTTTTGATTGGTTAGAAGGATATCACCATCATTCAATTTCCCCTCTCTTGGTAATTGTAATTGAAGTTCTTGATTACAATCTGATTTTCTTTTTCCCCTGAAGACTCTTCTTTGATCAGAACTTAGTGTAAGGTTTAAAAAATTACCCACATGGCAATTTTGCTTAATCCAATCAGTTACAACAATTTCTTTTTTATTGCTCATAACAAAATATTTTTAGTAACTTAAATAGAGTAATCAAGAAAACAATTATGGCTAAATCTTCTTGGGAAGGTAATTGTTTCTTAAATTTTTTTAATAATAAATCAAGTTCTGGGAAAGACGATAAAACAATCTTTAAATCTAAATTTACATCTCCCTATAAATTACTAAAATGCAGTTATGACCAAGAGGGCAGATGTATTTTACCTATACTTCATACGGCAGGAGGACTTGTTGGTGGAGATTTGCTTGAATTTGAAGCAAATATCGGAATTAATTCGAAAGTTTTATTAACCACCACTTCAGCTCAGAAAGTATATGGATCAGTTGGTAGATCAAAAATTTATCCTGAAGGGACTTTTTCCTCGCAGAAAACAAATATAAGTATTCTTGATAATTCTCATTTAGAGTACCTCCCACAAGAAACCATTGTTTTTGCAAACGGATTATATTCTCAGGAATTTAATATAAAGATTTCGGATAACTCTAGTTTTTTATTTACAGATTTAATAAGACTTGGAAGATCTTCTGCAGGCGAATCAATTGAGAGCGGCGTTTTTAGATCAAAATTAGAGATTATGAGGAATGGAAATTTATGTGATGATTGGGAATTTGTAGATCAAATTGAATTAACTAAATTTAGTTTTGAAGCTAAAAGTGGAATGGATTATAAGCCAGTTTTTGGTTCTTTAATTTGGATATGTGAAAAAGAATTTCCTAAAACAAAAATAAGTTACTTAAAAGAAAAAATAAAAATAATATTTAAAGAAAATAATAATTATTTGTCTTTAGGAACTTTAGAAAATGGGTTGTCAATAAGATTCTTAGGTACTTCATCACAAGATGCAAGAAAATGTTTTTTTTCTATTTGGACACAAATAAGAACTGTTTGTGGGTTTTGTAAGCCAGAATATCAAGGTGTATGGCCTTTGCAAGATCTTTAAATTACAAATTATGTTCATTAAGAACTTTTTTAAAGACAATTTTTAGATTAATTTTAATTTATGCATCTTTCACCTCAAGAAAAAGATAAACTATTGATTTTTTCAGCTGCACAACTAGCTGAAAGAAGACTCAATAGGGGTCTAAAACTTAATTATCCAGAAACAGTTGCTTTCTTAAGCTTTCAAGTTTTAGAGGGTGCAAGAGATGGCAAAAGTGTTAGTCAATTAATGTCTGAAGGGACAAGTTGGCTTAGTAAAAAACAAGTAATGGATGGCATCTCTGAAATGGTCGATGAAGTTCAAGTTGAGGCTGTCTTTCCAGATGGTACTAAATTGGTAACTATTCACAATCCTATTAATTAACTATGGAATATTTAATACCAGGAGAAATAATTACTGAAGATGGTGATATTGAATTAAATTCTGGTAAGGATGTCATTAGTATATCTGTCTCTAACTCTGGGGATAGACCTATTCAAGTTGGATCTCATTATCATTTTTTCGAAACTAATAAAGCTTTATTTTTTACAAGAGAAATTACACTTGGTATGCGTCTAGATATTCCTGCAGGAACTGCTATTAGATTTGAACCTGGAGATACTACAGAAGTAAAACTTGTACCTTATTCAGGATACAGAAATGCCTTTGGTTTTAATGCTTTAATTAATGGTCCTTTGGATTCTTAAATATTATGTCTTATAAAATTAATCGAAAAACTTATGCTCAAACATATGGTCCTACAAAGGGAGATAAAGTAAGACTTGCAGATACAGAATTAATAATTGAAGTTGAAAAGGATTTCACAACTTATGGAGATGAAGTTAAATTTGGAGGAGGTAAGGTTATCAGAGATGGGATGGGGCAGTCTCAAGTAACCAGAGATGATGGAGCTGTTGATACAGTAATAACAAACGCCTTAATAGTTGATTGGTGGGGAATCGTAAAAGCTGATGTCGGATTGAAAGATGGAAAAATTTATGAAATTGGTAAAGCTGGAAATCCAGATATACAAGATAATATAAATATTATTATTGGCTCTTCTACTGAAGTAATAGCTGGTGAAGGACATATCCTTACTGCAGGATCTATAGATACACATATACATTTTATTTGTCCTCAACAAATAGAAACTGCATTAGCTTCTGGCGTAACAACTATGTTAGGAGGTGGAACAGGGCCAGCTACCGGAACAAATGCTACTACCTGCACTCCAGGTGCTTTTCATATATCTCGTATGCTTCAATCTGCCGAAGCATTTCCTGTTAATTTAGGTTTCTTTGGCAAGGGTAATTCATTTAATGAGACAAATCTTTTTGAACAAGTAAATGCTGGTGCATGTGGTTTAAAATTACATGAAGATTGGGGTACTACTCCATCAACGATAAATTCATGTCTCAATGTTGCAGATTCTCTAGATGTTCAAGTATGTATTCATACTGATACTTTGAATGAAGCAGGATTTGTTGAAGATACTATAGCTGCTATTGCAGGGAGAACTATTCATACTTTTCATACTGAAGGCGCAGGAGGAGGTCATGCTCCAGATATTATTAAAATTTGTGGAGAAAATAATGTTTTACCAAGCAGTACTAATCCAACTAGGCCTTATACAAAAAATACTTTAGAAGAACATCTTGATATGTTGATGGTCTGTCATCATTTAGATTCTAAAATTCCTGAAGATATTGCATTTGCAGAATCAAGGATTAGGAGGGAGACAATAGCTGCAGAAGATATTTTGCATGATATTGGTGCTTTTTCTATTATTGCAAGTGATTCTCAAGCTATGGGGAGAGTTGGAGAAGTAATTACAAGAACTTTTCAAACGGCACATAAAATGAAAGTTCAAAGAGGCCCATTACCTGAAGACTCTTCCAAAAATGATAATTATAGAGTTAAAAGATATATTTCTAAAGTCACTATAAATCCCGCTATTGCTCATGGAATTAATAAATTTGTAGGTTCTATAGAAAAAGGTAAAATCGCGGATTTGGTTTTGTGGAAACCGTCTTTTTTTGGTGTTAAACCAGAATTAGTTGTCAAGGGGGGATCTATTGTTTGGTCCCAAATGGGGGATGCAAATGCTTCAATTCCCACGCCCGGGCCTGTTCATGGTAGACCTATGTTTGCAAATTATGGACAATCACTTTTTAATAGTTCTTTCACTTTTTTGAGCAAAAATGCTATCGACCTTGATATTCCTAAACGACTTTGTTTGCAAAAAAAATGTTTAGCTGTAGAGAATACAAGATCCATTAATAAATCAGATCTAAAATTAAACAATAAATTACCAAATATTTCGGTTGATCCACAAACTTATGAAGTATTCGCTGATGGTGAATTACTTACGTGCGATCCTCTTGAAGAAGTACCGATGGCTCAAAGATATTTTTTACTTTAGAAATTATTAATTAATTCTTTTTTGGTTGAATTTATTTCTTTAGATCCTGCATTTGCTAAATCCTCTTGAAGTTTATTCTCACATGAAAGAACTCTTGACCAACTCGGAAGTTGTTGAGTTGTTGGATTAGATAAATAACCTTGAGTAGCAGGTCTTAATAATTTAGCAAATTTTTGGACTGACAATTCCTCTTCATGCCTGTCATATGGAAGCTTATTAACTGCGGAATCTAATCCAAATTGTTTAACTCTATCTTCTCCTACTCTTTTGTAAAGTACTTCAAGTGTTGATAATTGAGTGCTTGTTAGAGTCTGAGCTTGATGTTCCATAAGTCCTCTTAAGACACTTGACAGGATTTCTGTACACATCTTTTGAAGACCCTCCTTAGAGGATGACCCTATAGTTTTATGTTTATGATCAAATAAACCTAAGTCTACTTGAGCTATCTTTGAAGTTCTGACATTCCTATAAACCTCTGAAAGTAAACCTATCTCTAATCCCCAATCACATGGAATTCTTAAATTCATAGCTAAATCTTTTGTAAATGCAAATTCACCAGCGAGAGGATATCTAAATGATTGTAAATACTGCAAAAACGGTCCATTGCCAACTAATTGCTCCAAACTTGCCAATAGAGGACCCACAAATAATCTCGTTGCTCTTCCTTGTAATTGATTGGTTTCTAATGATAATCGACTATAGAAAGCTTTTACATAAGAAATTCCATAGGATTCATCTAACAAGGGTAGAATCATTCTTGATGGATATAATGGGCTAAATGTTCTTATATCGGCATCAAATAAGGCAACTACGTCAGATTTTCTTGTCGCTACACCTATTCCTTGCCAAACTGCCCATCCTTTTCCTGGAGTTCCGAGTAATTCCAGTCCATTTTTTTCTTGATTTTTTAATAGTTCAATTACAGATGGTGAATTTGTCCATTGAATATGAACTGGGAATGGCATTGAATCAAAAAATGTATTTGCAGAATTTACTTGATCTACAGTTTTTGCAGATAGAGCAATAACTAATTCATTTAATCCAGTAAGATTTTTTAAAACTTCTTTAATATCTTTTAACGCAGGTCGTTCAAACTCTTCATAGAGACAAGGAATTAATATTGCTGTAGATCTTTTCTTAAGACTTCTATTTAATTCTCCAAGTAGATCCTTAGTGACGCCATATTCATGTATTGTTGTGATTAAACCTTGTTGAAAGTCCATTTTCTATTTGATGTGCAGAATAGTGTTAATACTTCTATTATTTTTTCAAAGTGACGCAAATTGATTCAGAGAAAAAATTAGATAGATTAAGCCTTTGTAAATTGCTAGAAACAATTTATAAGGATCATACTACCGAAGAGCTTAACTTTATTTGTAATCAATTATTGCAGATTTTAGATGATTTCTCAGAGAAGTCTCGTTATGAAGAAATAAGTGAAGATAAAAAATGGGACCAATCTTTTGCTGTTTTAATAACTTATGCCGATGGGGTTTGTAAAAATGGAGAATCTACGCTTGTAACGCTTCGAGAATTACTAAGTAAATATTTCGGAAGTTTATCAAAAGTTGTTCATATTCTTCCATTTCTGAAATCAACTAGTGATGGTGGTTTTGCTGTATCAAGTCATAAGTATTTAGAAGAAAAATTTGGTAGTTGGGAGGATCTGAAAAGTATTTCTAATAAACATTATTTAATGGCTGATTTAGTTTTAAATCATGTTTCATCATCTCATCCATGGGTTCAGCAATTTATTAAATGTCAAGAACCCGGATTATCTAATGTCTTTTCTCCGTCACAAGATCTTGACTGGACAAATGTTATTAGACCAAGAAGTTCATCTCTTTTCTCTCAAATAAATACAAAAGATGGACAAAAGCTTGTTTGGACAACTTTTGGTCCAGATCAAATTGATTTGAATTGGCTTAATCCCAAAATGACAATAGAGTTTCTTAACTTGATTATTACTTATTTATCAAATGGAATTAAATGGTTAAGGCTAGATGCTGTAGGTTTTATTTGGAAGGAACCTGGTACAACTTGTTTGCATTTACCAAAAGCACATTCAATAGTAAAAATTTTAAGAATATTACTAAATGACCTTCGAAAGGATGGCGTATTAATTACTGAAACTAATGTTCCACAGAAGGAAAATCTTTCTTATTTACTACCAGAGGATGAGGCGGATATGGCTTATAATTTCCCTTTGCCACCTCTTCTTTTAGAAGCAATAATTACTTCAAGAGCTGATATTTTAAATTCTTGGATTTGTGATTGGCCAGAGTTACCCAAAACTACAACGTTATTTAATTTTACTGCTTCTCATGATGGTGTTGGGTTAAGGGCTTTGGAGGGTCTAATGAATGAACAAAGAATTAATGATTTGTTGATTAATTGTGAGAAAAGAGGGGGTCTAGTAAGTCATAGAAGATTATCAAGTGGAGAAGATAAACCATATGAATTAAATATTAGTTGGTGGAGCGCAATGGAGGATCCCGGCAGAGATTCAAATCGTTTTCAATGTGAAAGGTTCTTGTTAACACAATTACTTGTGATGTCATTAAAAGGTGTTCCTGCTTTTTATCTACCAGCATTGCTGGCTTCAGAAAATGATATAAAAAGTTTCTCAATGACAGGACAAAGAAGAGATTTAAATAGAGAAAAATTTAAGTCGGAGAAACTTTCTGCTGTTTTTAGAAATCCTGAATCTAATGCTAATAAAAATCTTAAATATCTTAGAAATGCAATGGATGTCAGAGCAAAATTACCTCAATTTCATCCTCAGTCTCAGATGGAATGTTTATCTAAAAGTAGAGGAGATATTGTTGTAATTAAGAGGGGTATTGGTTCAAGAGCTGTATTTACAATTCACAATATGACGGATAATAAAATTAACTATCGATTAAGTGAATATAAAGTTACTAAATTGATTAATGATGATCTTAATATGCAGGATTACTTAACATCATGTAAATATAATTCTAATAATATTGAACTTGATCCTTTTCAAGTAATTTGGCTTGCTTTTTTAAAAGATGATTGAAAATTCTTCCTTATGGGTAGTTAGTGATGTTGATGGAACATTAATGGATCACTCTTATGATTTTACTCCAGCAAAGGAAACTATAAAATTGCTTCAAGAACTATCTATACCAGTAATACTTTGTACAAGTAAAACTGCTGCAGAAGTCAAGGTTATTAGAAAAGAACTTAATTTAACTGATCCTTATATCGTTGAAAATGGAGCAGCCATATATGGTGAATCTTTAAAGAAGGTTAATGGGGAGATTATTCTTGGAGAAAAATACGTAAAACTTGAAAAAATTCTAAATTGTATTTCTAATGAAATTAATTATGATTTAATACCACTTAATAACATCTCAGATAAAGAAGCAACAGTTCTAACTGGATTAAAAGGCAATTCTTTAAAATTAATGAGGGATAGACACTGGAGTATGCCATTCTTAAATCCTCCTGAAAGCAAGGAAGAAGAGATTAATATTTGCTGTAGAAGGTTAAATGTAGAAATTTTTAGAGGTAATAGGATGAGTCACATGTTGTCAGTTAATTCAAACAAGGGTAAAGCAATTAATGCTCTAAAGACATATTCAAATAATTCAAATATTAAAATTATTGGTTTAGGAGATTCTCCTAATGATTTACCTTTATTATTGAATTCAGATTATAAAATTGTAATTCCCAGTCCTAATGGACCAAACTTGAAATTATTAGAGAAATTAAATGGATATAAATTTACTTTAGCGAGCGATCCAAATGGTTATGGTTGGAAAAGTGAAATAAATAAGTTAATAAACCAATTAATATTAAGCAAACAATGAAAGATTTAAATATTGAATTTCCATTGGATGATTTTGAAAAATTGATTTCTCAAATTGGGTGGAAAACATTGGATGAATGGTTTATGTTTTGGAATCTTAAAAAAGAGATACTCTCCATTGATAAATTTTGGGATGATAATGTAAATGACGATTGGATTTGGGGATTAGCTTTACCTCTTTTATCACAAGCATATAAATTTAAAAAAAATTCTCTTGATCGGAAAATAATTGGTATCTCAGCTCTTCCAGGGACTGGTAAAACAACTTTAGGTAAATGGTTGGAGAGTATATCTTTAAAATTAAAATTTAAAATATCTGTTATTTCCATTGATGATTTTTATTTACCGTCTAAAGAAATGGAATTAGCTCTTAAGAATAATCCATGGAATGTTTCTCGAGGTTTTCCAGGAAGCCATTCGATTGATTTAATGAAAGAGAAATTACTTAAATGGAAATCTGATGGGCAATTAAATGTACCTGTTTTTGATAAATCTTTAAGAAATGGTTTAGGGGATAGATCTCATTGGAAATATGAGGCTCCTGATTTGCTAATAATAGAAGGATGGTTTTTAGGCGTGAAACCTTTATCTATAGATTCATATAATTCTGAGATTATTTCACCACCATTAAGTTCTTTTGAATCCTCATACCGCAATAATATCCAAAATAATTTAGACCAATATATAGATATTTGGAACATGATTGATCAAACCTGGCATTTAAAACCTTTGAAATTTGAATATATGAATGAATGGAAGTCTAATCAAGAAAAAAAGATGTTTGCTAAAAGAGGAAGTTCACTTAAAGATAATAAATTAAGTGATTTTCTTCGCATGTTAAATGTTTCTATCCCTCATGAGAGTTTTGATCTTATAAGTTCGGATGTTTTATTGTTGATAAATCAGGATAGAAAATTAATTAGTGTAGGATTAAACTAACCTTTTTCCAAAAAAAAAATTATTTAGTAATTTTTTATACATTATAAATTTATTTCTTTAGTGTTTAATTAAACATGTTTCTTTATGTTTTTTAGATGGTTGAGTTTTCTTATAAAAATGAAGGCTCTAGAATGGTGGTTTTGAGGTGTATTGGTCCTTCGAATTTTTTTCTAGAAAGAGTTTTATTTCCTACTGATATTCTTACTTTTATGGCCCCTAATGATTCTAGAGTTGAGATTTGGGGTAATGAATTGTATGGTCCCAAATTAGAAGAGAGGATAAGAATTTCACCTGAGAATGAAGATGCAACTCTAGTGGCATAATACTTTTAATTGTCTTCGAGTCAGAATTTTTTACAACCTCTATGGGTTTTATTGATATTATTAAGTTATATTTTTTTGTTTATTATAATGACACAATTTGCATCCTTTGCCATTGGAGGTTTTGTCCCATCAGCAGCTATTGCTGGAGTTTTAGTATTAATTGGTCTTGGAGCGTTTTTTTACCTTGGATTAAAAGGACCAACAGATTATTAATTACATTTTAAAATTATTAGATATACTTACTTTATAATGGATCTTACTGTAATACTTTTTTTAATTAGTTTGCCTTTTGTATTACTAACTGTTTTTTTTGGGACAAAAAATGATTTTTACGAAAGTGAAAATTACAAGGGAGATGGTTGTGCCCACGATGTGAAAAGATAATATTATTTAGAAATTCCGCCATATATACAAGTCCATTTATTATCAAATTGCCATACAGGTTTATAAATTTCTATTGAGATTTTATTCCCAGCTTTTTCACAGGTCTCTTTATCTTTCATTGGAATGGTATGCAAAGATGGGCTTGTAATTCCACTTACCTCAGGTCTTCCGCCCGGTCCTTGTCTGTAGGTTCCAATTACTAACCAATAATTAGCTTTAACACCATCAGATAAAATGAAAATACTTAGGAAAAGAATTATTTTAAAAACATATTTTTTCATAACAATTACATCTTAGCTTTTCTTCTTAGAAAGTAAATTGTATTATTTTTAATTGATATTATTATTGGAATATTTTGAATATAAACTATTGGAATTTTTAAAATTTATTTTTTATGGAATAATTCAAGGTTTAACAGAATTTATACCTGTTAGTAGCACTGCTCATTTAAAAATTATATCTCTAGTATTTGGTATTAAAGATCCTGGTTCTTCCTTATCTGCAATCATACAAATTGGAAGTGTTTTTGCAATATTTTGGTATTTTAGGAAAAGAATTTTTAATTTCAAAAATACAAATTCTAGAAAACTAAGATATTCGTATTTATTTAATAAATTAAATAAATCTATCTTTATAGGTACTATCCCAATTGTTTTTATTGGTGGAATTATAAAACTATTTGTTCCAGG
>QCTC01000032.1 GCA_003211315.1 Prochlorococcus sp. AG-670-O17
TCGCTCCAAAATTAGATTGTAATGCTGTTTTTTTGAATAAATTTGATGTAATAATTTCATAATTTGAATCTTTTTTTAATTCAATAACTATTCGCATCCCTTCTCTATCACTTTCATCTCTAATATCAGATATCCCATCAATTTTTCCTAAGTTTACTAATTCTGCAAGCTTTTCAATCCATCCTGCTTTACTTATTTGATAAGGAAGTTCAGAAATTATAAGTGCTTTTCTTTTATGCTTCCCTTTCCCTAAATTAATCTCTTCATTTCTAATTACCCCCCTTACTGTTACAGATCCTCTTCCACGTTCGTAGACTTCTTTCATTGCGTTATTGCAAATCAATTCGCCTCCAGTTGGAAAATCAGGTCCTAATATAATTTTTGACATTTTTAAGTCGCTAATTTCTTTATCGTTTATTAGAGCAATCAAACCATCAACTATTTCACCTAAATTGTGTGGTGGAATATTTGTCGCCATGCCAACAGCAATTCCTGAGGAACCATTTAATAACAAAAATGGTAATTGCGCCGGTAATACATCTGGTTCTTGTTGCGAACCGTCAAAATTATTTGAGTAACTTACTGTTTCAGATCCAATCTCTTGAAGAAAACATTCATGAGCTATTGGAGCTAGGCGTGTTTCGGTATATCTCATCGCAGCCGGCGGATCATTATCAACAGATCCAAAATTTCCATGACCATCAAGAGTTGGATATTTTGTAGAAAAATCCTGAACTAATCTAACCAGTGCTTCGTAGACTGCTTGATCTCCATGAGGATGATATTTTCCTAGTACATCGCCAACAACTCTGGCACATTTTCTGAATGGCCTATCTGGAGTAAGTCCTAATTCATGCATTGCAAAAAGAATTCTTCTTTGGACTGGTTTCAGGCCATCTCTAGCATCAGGTAAAGCACGTCCGACTATTACGCTCATTGCGTATTCCAAATAGGAACGTTGCATTTCTTCTTGCAAGGATATAGAAGTGAATTTTTCCTTAGTCATTTAATAGGAAATTTATAGTAAGCTTTCATAAACTAAATTAAGATTAATAGGTAAATTAACTTTTACCAGTATTAACAATTGAGAAATTTATTTAATTTTTGTTTTTGCAAACAATATATCTTTTTTAAGTTGAGGATTTTCAAAAAGTTTTTCAGTAGAAATTTGTAGTTTTTCTCCCCAAAGCTGTTCTTTTCTAAAATTAAAGTCAACATAATTTGGTTCTTTATTTAAAGCTTTTCTTGCGAAAACTAATGCTTTATTGATGTCTTTATTTTTCAGACATGAAGCAAGTCCCAAAAGTGGTTCTGCGTTTTCCTCTAGATCAATAGCCTTTTTGAAAGAGATAATAGAAAGGTCAATTTTATTTAGTTCAAAATATGCTAAGCCCTTGTTGTTAATTGCCTGCCAAAAATCTATTTTCACGTTGATTGCTTTATCAAATTCATCTATGGCTTTTTCATAATTTTTCTCCATTAAATATATATTTCCTAATTGAAAAATTGCTTTAAAATTTTTAGGGAGGATTTTGATTCCCTCTATTAAAGAAATTTTTGCTTTTTTAATTTTTGATTGTTTTAAATATATTGTACTTTTTGCAAAATATATTTCACCCATTTTGGGATTTATGTTCTGAGCATTATTTAGCGAAATTAATGCATCATCATATAATTTATTAGCTATTTGTGTTTCAGCAAGGATAGTCCATAATGTTTCATTTGTGTTGTCGATCTTTACAGCTAATTTTGCTAAATTAAGACTATCTTTTATTTGTCCAAAATATAGCAACTGATAAGCTTGTTTTCCAATTGATAAACCTTCTTTTTGTAAGCTTTTTGTTTCTGGAAAATAATAATATGGTATTAAAGCTTTTAAACTTTCCGCAATAAATATATGGCTATTAATTATTGAAAAAAATAATATTTTTAAAAGAGATTTTTTCATATTATTATGTATTTTTCAGCATTGCTTTTATATTTCTTTTCCACATCCATGGTTTTATTCTTTTTAATGTAGTTCCTTGAAGATTTTCTTTCCATTTTTTTTCATCCCAACTCAATGATTCAATATTAAGATTTTTAACCCATGGTTTTGGATAAGCTTCAACACTTTTATTGAAAGGCACTTTTTTATTCCAAGGACATACATCTTGGCAAATATCACATCCAGCTATCCATCCATTTAAATGTTTTTCTACATGCTTTGGAAAAGTTTGATTTCTATTTTCTATCGTATGGTATGCAATACATAGTTCGGAATTAATAACAAAAGGTTCTGTTATTGCATTTGTTGGACATTTTTCAATACATTTTTCACATACCCCACACAGAGATTGAGATGAATTGTCAGGTGTAAAATCTTCTGAAAGAATCAAAAAACCTAAGGTTAGCCATGATCCAAATTCTTTATTAATAAGATTACTATTTTTGCCTATCCAACCTAGACCTGCTTCTTCTGCCCATGCTTTTTCTAGGAGAGGAGATGTATCAACGCAAATTTTCCATTTGCAACTTGGAATTTCAGTATTAATCCATTTACCTATTTTTTTTAATTTCTTGTGAATAATATTGTGATAATCTTGTCCTTGGCCGAATTTTCCAATTTTGAATTTTGCTTTTTCTGTGTGTTCTTCACTTAAATAATTAAAACCAACAGTTAAAACACTTTTTGCTCCATTTAAGAGAGATTCTATACTTTTTCTTTTTTCGGCTTCCATCCATTTCATTTCAGAATGATAATTATTTGCTAACCATCTTTCTAGTGCTTTAGTTCTTAATTTTAGTCGAGAACTTCCTGGTATTGATGCTATTCCAGATATGGCAAAACCTTCGAATATTGCTCTTTTTTTTAGCTTATTACTAAATTCTTCTTTATTTTGAATAATATTTCTCATACTTTTATTATGAATTAGATTAAAATTAATGGTGTTCTTAAACTAAGAAACTAATAAATAATTTAAATTTATTAAAAATAAATATATCCCTATCAAGAAAAACTAGCTAAATTGTTAGTAAAATGAATAAAATTAGGAACTTTAATTTTGGTTGAATCTACTCAAACTCAAGATTCGAACCTAGGAACTAGGCTCCAACAAGATTTAAAAAATGATCTGATAGCAGGCTTGTTAGTGGTTATTCCATTGGCAACTACCATCTGGCTTTCTTCTATTGTTAGTAAATTTGTTCTTACATTAGTTACTTCAGTTCCTAAACAATTAAATCCATTTATTACATTAAATCCCTTATTACAAGATTTAATTAACTTAACCTTAGGTTTAACGGTACCTTTACTGGCAATTTTGCTTATTGGTTTGATGGCTAGAAATTTTGTTGGGAGATGGTTGTTAGAATTTGGAGAAGGTACTTTATCAAAGATTCCAGTTGCAGGAGCAGTTTATAAAACTCTTAAACAATTACTTGAGACTTTCTTAAGTAATAAATCCAATAGATTTAGAAGAGTTGTTTTAGTAGAATATCCACGAGAAGGTTTATTTAGTGTTGGTTTTGTAACTGGGGATGTTGGTCCATCACTTCAATCAGAATTGGATGAAAAATTATTAAGTGTTTTTATACCTACTGCCCCTAACCCAACGACAGGTTGGTATACATTGGTTCCTGAGTCGTCTGTTAAAGATCTTGCTATTTCAGTAGAAGATGCATTTAAAACTATTATTTCAGTTGGTATTGTTAATCCTGATGAAAAAGGTAGCTCTTCAAATCCCACATTTTCTAAATTATTTTCCCAACTAAGAGCCTCTACAAATACTTCATCTACCTAATTGATGCATAACAGATCGCTATCACGAGAATTGTCTTTACTTTCATTAGGTCTTATTAAAGATAAAGGAAATGTAGAATTAAATAAACTTCAAATTGATGAAATTTTTGAATCAGCTTTAGATTCTTTAATAAATCACTGTAGAGATGAATTAGATGATTGTGAAGCAGATTTAGAAAATGTATCGCAACATATTTTAGACAGTGAATTAAATGAAGGCAGTAATTCTTCTTTTGCAAATGTTCGAGATGAACTTAAAAAAGCTTTTCATAAAATCGAATCAGTAATGAACTCACTTTCTGTTACTTTAGATTTTCCGAAATTGATTGTTTCAAGTAATCAAAATGATATTAGAGAAGATGTAAATCATAGAATTTTAAGCATAATTAATAATTTACAATCTATAGACTCCGAAATTGACGAAGTAATGGATGGATGGAGATTAAAAAGGTTGCCTAGAGTTGATCGTGATATTTTACGCCTAGCTTATGTTGATATTCATTTTTTAGACACGCCTGTTGCAGTTGCATGTGATGAGGCTGTCAACTTAGCAAATAAATATTGTGATACTCAAGGTAGAAAAATGATAAATGGGGTTTTAAGGAGATTGCAAAGAGTTAAGGTGAAGTAATTGTTTGATATAAATCAATTATTTTTTATAATTTAATTAAATACGATTTAGAAATATTTATGACTAATATTGAATCTGATAGTTCTCGTGAATGGGCTTCTCAAGCCTATGCTTTGTTAAAACAAAAACAGGAATTAAAAAAAAGAGCTGAACAACAAAAAGTAGAAGAATTAAAAGTAGAAGAAGTAAAAGTAGAAGAAGTAAAAGTAGAAGAAGTAAAAGAAGAAACTATTTCCGAAGAACAAAAAGTAGAAGAATTAAAAGTAGAAGTTAAAAAAATGGATTTTTCAAATTCCCAAGATGATACTGAAGTTAAATTAGGAGAATTCGATGATAATTTCACTTGGTCAGCAATGGTGTTGGCTGCTCAGGGTAAAAAAGTTAATGAAATTTCAATCGATGAAATAGATTGGTTGAGTAAGTTACGAAGAGGACTAGAAGAAACAAGAAAAGGTTTTGTATCAGAATTATTAGATAAATTAGGAGATGATCCACTTACACCAGAATCTTTAGATGATTTAGAAACGCTATTAATAAGAGCTGACGTTGGTATTGATTCAACAGATAAAGTAATTAATTCACTTAGGAAAAAATTAAATGAAGAAGTTGTTGGAGGAGAAGAAGGAATAAAATTTTTAAAAGCTGAATTACGAGCAATCATTGAAAAACCAATAAATAATTCCGGAAGAAAGATTCTTGTTCCACAGAAAGGTAAGTTGAATGTCTGGTTAATAGTTGGAGTAAATGGAGTTGGAAAAACTACAACTTTGGGGAAACTTGCTTATCTGTCTTCTAAAAGTAATTATAAAACTTTAATAGCAGCAGCAGATACTTTCAGAGCAGCAGCTGTTGAACAATTACAGGTATGGGGCGATAGAAGTAATGTTGATGTTATTTCGAATCAATCAAAGAATGCAGATCCAGCAGCAGTAGTTTTTGATGCTATTAATGCAGCAAATAAACGTAAAAGTGACTTATTGCTGGTAGATACTGCAGGAAGGCTTCAAAATAAAAATAATCTTATGGATGAATTATCAAAAATAAAAAAAATTATAGACAAAAAAGTTCCAGATGCAATTATTGAATCTTTATTAGTTTTAGATGCTAGTCAAGGACAAAATGGATTAAAGCAAGCAAAAAGTTTTGCAAAATCTGCAAATTTAAGTGGTGCAATTATTACTAAATTAGATGGTACTTCAAGAGGTGGGGTTTCTCTTGCCGTTTCTGCAGAAGTCAATTTGCCAATAAGATTTATAGCCGCTGGAGAGGGGATTAAAGATTTAAAACCTTTCAATAGCTTTGAATTTGTTGAGGCTTTGCTTGCTGATAGATAAAAATATAATTAATTTTTTTTAAAAATGTATTTTTAGTGTTAAAACATACCTATGGCTTCTATTTGTTTTGTCTAAAAACCAAAAAGAAAAATTATTGTCTAATAACCTAATTCAAGAATTTTTAGAAGAGGATCATAAACTTTCTCTTGATGAGAATGATAAATTTACAGAGATAGTAGCTTCATTATCTTATTATTTAAAATCTTTTTCAAATATTAAAAGATTTCTGGATTATATTTCATTAATTTTAAAACACACTTTTAATCAACAATTAAATGTTGTTATTCCTTTGAATGAAAAGGGAGAAATATGGAGAGAAAATATTAAGTTTGCTGGTGCAACAAACAATTTAAAAATGGATGGTGAAATTAAAAGTTATTTTAGCAATTTTGATTTCTCTAAAAATTTAAAATTAAAAGAAATTAGTTCTTTTGAAAAAGTTTTAAATAATAAATTTAAAGAATATCTAGTTAATTCTTACAAAGTTTTGTCACGCGCAAAATGTAGAGGATTTGTATATACCTTTAGACAAAAAACTATAAATTATTCTTTAAAAAATGAGCGTAATTTAAACTTCATTATTAGTTGTTTAGCGATTGGTTTAGAAAATTATTCTTTAATTAAAACAAAAAAGAAGCATGAAAATGTAGACAGAGAAATTTCTATTGGAGCAGAAATCCAATCGCAACTGTTACCCGATTATTGTCCAATAATCTATGGGGTGGATTTAGCTGCTCATTGTAGACCAGCTCTTCAATTAGGAGGAGATTATTACGATTTTATGTCTTTGAAAACAAATATTTCTGAAAGGAGACGGGAAAAGTCAAGGTGGGCTTTAGTTATTGGAGACGTTATGGGGAAGGGCCTTCCTGCAGGTCTTTTGATGACGATGTTAAGAGGAATGCTAAGAGCAGAGGTTTTGACTGGGTTGCCTCCAGATAGAATATTGTATGATTTAAATCAGTTAGCTATTTATGATTTAGACCAGTCGCATAGATTCATAACTTTATTTTATTCGGATTATGACCCTAGAACAAAAAAATTAAGATATGCAAATGCTGCGCATAATCCCCCTTTGCTTTGGAAAAGTTCTGAGCAAAAAATTATAAAATTAGATTCAGAAGGCTTTGTTCTTGGTTTACAAACTGATGCTGAGTATCAATGTGGACAAATACAACTTAATAAAAATGATGCAATTCTTTATTACACTGATGGAGTAACTGACACTTCTAATGCTTTAGGAGAAAGATTTGATGAAGAACGTCTAATTAAATCTTTTTCAAAATTGTGTCAGCAATCACTTAAATCTAAAGATATCTTAAATAAGATTTATAAGATATTAGATGACTTTACAGGTACAAATAGACAATTGGAAGATGATGCTTCCATCGTAGTCTTTCAGATAGATTAGATTTTTTGTCACATATTAAAAAAAATGCTTTATTAGAAGTAACTAAAGTTTTGATTCATATGTCTAAGGTTTGGAGTAATAGGTTTGATAGTAGTCTGAATCCTTTTATTGAAGAGTTTAATGCTTCAATTAGTTTTGATAAAACACTAATTTTTGAAGATATAGAGTGCTCTATTGCTCATGCCAAAATGCTAGGTAAAACTAAGGTTTTGTCCACTGATGATTCTTTAAAGATTATTGAGGGTTTAGAAACTATAAAAGAAGATTTTATTGAAGGTAAGTTTTGCCCTGGAGCTCCATCTGAGGATATTCATTATTGCATTGAAGAAAAACTAATTAATTTAATTGGTGAAACAGGAAAAAAATTACATACTGGTAGAAGTAGAAATGATCAGGTAGGAACAGATATTAGATTATGGTTGAGAAAAAAAATTGATAATATTGATATATTATTGGCCGAATTACAAAACTCTTTATATTTGATTGCCGAATCAAATATTTATACATTAATACCTGGTTATACTCATATGCAAAGAGCGCAACCTTTATCTCTTGCTCATCATCTTTTGGCATATCTTGAAATGTTTCAAAGAGACCGTGAAAGGCTTAAAGAAGTCAGATCTAGGGTTAATATTTCGCCTTTAGGTGCAGCAGCTTTAGCTGGTACTAAAATTAAAATAGATAGATATTTTACTGCTGAGGAATTAGGGTTTGAAAATATTTATAAAAATAGTATTGATGCTGTAAGTGATAGGGATTTTTGTATTGAATTTGCTTCAAGTTCTGCTTTAATAATGTCTCATTTAAGTAGAATTTCTGAAGAAATAATTTTGTGGGTTACTGATGAGTTTTCTTTTGCAAGATTAACTGATAAGTGTGCAACTGGAAGTAGTTTGATGCCTCAGAAGAAGAATCCAGATGTTCCAGAATTAATAAGGGGTAAAACGGGTCGCGTTTATGGGCATCTCCAATCTTTATTAACAATTATAAAGGGAGTCCCTCTCTCATATAATAAGGATTTCCAAGAGGATAAAGAGCCAATCTTTGACACAGTAAATACTATTTCTTCTTGTCTAAAAGCTATGACAATTTTATTAAATGAAGGAATAGATTTTAATGTTGAAAAATTAATGGATTCTGTTCATAATGATTTCTCAAATGCAACTGATTTGGCAGATTATTTAGTATTTAAGAAGGTTCCTTTTAGAGAGGCATATCAAGTCGTTGGAGATATTGTGAAGTATTGTTTAAGAAAAGATATCCTATTTAAAGATTTAAAATTAGAAGAATTTCAAACATTTCATAATGAATTTAAAGAAGATATTTTTGAAAATCTCAATCCTATAAATGTCGTCAAGTCTAGAAATAGTTTGGGTGGTACAGGATTTGATCAAGTAAAAATTGAGTTAAATAATTGGAAGAAAAAATTATTCACATAAATCTCTAGTAATTTTCTACAACAAAGGGATGTATTGATATAGAATAATATAGTACTGTATATAAGCTACTTAATCAGTAGTTTTTATCTTGGTTATTATTTTAAAGTTGAGTTTCAAGTGAGTATTTTTGTTGGCAATTTGCCTTTTCGTGCAGAGCGAGAAGACATCTTAGAATTATTTACACCTTATGGTGAAGTTATGAATTGTTCTCTTCCGTTAGAGAGAGATACAGGTAGAAAAAGAGGTTTTGCTTTTGTCGAAATGGCAGATGAAGCACTTGAGACATCAGCAATTGATGGTCTTCAAGGAACTGAGCTCATGGGAAGGCCATTAAGAATCAATAAAGCTGAACCAAGAGGCGGCGGCGGCGGCCCGAGAAGAGGCGGCGGCGGCGGCAGAGGTGGTTACGGCGGCGGCGGTTACGGCGGTGGCGGTAATGGCGGTGGTTATTCTGAACCTTCTTCTTACGCTAATAAATCTTCTGGAGCAGAAGGTTGGGAAGATAGAAGTTATGGCAACACTTCAGAAAATTCTGAATTTGAAATTGGCAGAAGTAGAAGAAAAAGAAGTGTTGCAAGCAATTCCGAAATCTCTCAAGAAGGGAATTAAAAACCCATTTCTTGAAGTTTTGCAGTCTGTTTGTTTAAGTAATCAATACTTAATTCTTGTTTAATCGATCTGGTAGAAATTTTATTTCTCCAGATTTTTGCGTTTGGTATACCTTCGACCAGATTTATAAGATGCTTACAAATATCCCAAGTTTTTCCTCCCTTTTTTAAATGCTTTTCAATATAAGGTATTAATTTAAGTATTATTTCGGAAGCTTTTTTGCTTTTGGCGTTTTCCCCATATATCCTTTGATCAATTTCAGACCATCTTAAGGGATGTTTATAGACTGATCTGCCAATCATTACACCATCTAATTCATACAGTGCTTTAATACATTGATCAATATTTGTAAAACCACCATTTATTTCAATAACTAGCCTAGGATTGTTTCTCTTTAATTTTTGAACTACATCATATTTCAGTGGCGGTATTGTTCTGTTTTGTTTGGGATTTAGGCCTTTTAATATTGCCGTTCTTGCATGAACCGTAAATCTGTCTGCTCCAGCACTTGCGACTTCTTTTACGAAACTATCTAATTTACTAAAACTATCTTCATCATCAACGCCAATTCTATGTTTGATAGTAACGGGTATAGTGCAATTATTTTTTAGAGACTCTATACATTTTGCCACCTTAGTAGGTTCTTTCATTAGTGAAGCACCAAAATTTCCGGAACATACTCTTGGGCTTGGACATCCCACATTGAAGTTGATTTCATCATATCCCCAATCCTGAGCCATTTTTGCTGCTTCTTCAAGCATTTTTGGGTTGTCTCCACCAAATTGAATTGATAATGGATGTTCTTCTGAATTAAAGTCTAAAAACTGCTCTTTTCTTTCTGTATAAATTAAACTCTGAGCTACTATCATTTCTGTGTATAAAAGAGCTTTAGAGCTAATTTGTCTAATTATCATCCGAAAGTGCTTATCTGTACAATCCATCATCGGAGCCACACTTATTTTGTGTAAATTATTTATAGAATTAGGTGGATAGCTTTTCATTTAATTCTATTCAAGATATTTGAACATATGAATCAATTTTTATCTAGAAGAACTTTTATTTTAATTCCCACCATGTCAATTTTGAAACTTATTCTCAAACCTAAAAAAGTAATAGCTTCATCTGTCCCTTCAGATGAAAACTGGGATTTATCAAAAGAAGAGTGGAAAAACAAATTAAGTCCTGAATCTTATTATATTTTACGCGAAGAGGGTACTGAGAGAGCATTCAGTAGTCAACTAAATAATGAGAAGAGGAAAGGAATTTTTCATTGTGCTGGATGTAATCAACCTCTTTTTACCTCTGATACAAAATTTGATAGTGGTACTGGGTGGCCAAGCTTTTGGGATCCAATTCAAAGTTCCGTAGCAACGAAGGTTGATTTCAAATTAATTGTTCCAAGAACAGAATATCATTGCTCTAGATGTGGAGGGCATCAAGGTCATGTTTTTAATGATGGTCCTTTGCCAACAGGTAAACGGTACTGTAATAATGGACTTGCTTTGAATTTTATACCTGAATAATTAATTAGTGCGGCCTTCCGCAACTTGTCTTGTGAGTAAATTTCATACACAATAGTCTTAATAAATTCTTAGAATAATGATTGAAAATCAATCAGATAATACCGAAAAAAAAGAAGAGAATGTTTCTGAAGATAGCAATATTTCTGAAAGTTCTCCCGTAATTGAAAATCAAATTAGAGAAGATAAACAGTCACTTGAGACAAATGATGAAAAAATTTATGCAGAAGATTTAAAAAATACTATTTCTAATAATGATGCAAGATTAGAGCAACTTGAAAAAGAGCATGAAACGTTAAAAAGTCAGTATGTGAGAATTGCCGCCGATTTTGATAACTTTAGAAAAAGACAATCTAGAGATCAAGATGATTTAAAAGTTCAACTTGTTTCTAAAGCTTTAACAGCAATATTGCCTATCGTTGATAATTTTGAAAGAGCAAGACAACAATTAAAACCAGAAAGTGATGAGGCTCAAACATTGCACAGAAGTTATCAAGGACTATATAAACAATTAGTGGAAGTATTAAAACAACAGGGAGTTTCTCCAATGAGGGTAGTTGAACAACAATTTGATCCTAATTTACATGAGGCGGTTTTAAGGGAACCAAGTCAAGAGTTTAATGAGGACATAATTACTGAAGAATTACAGCGTGGGTATCATTTAGAAGGTAAGGTCTTAAGACATGCATTAGTTAAAGTTTCAATGGGTCCTGGCCAACAAAATTCACAAGAACCCAAAGAAAAGGATAAAGTTGAGGAAGATATTGATTCAGAGAGTTCAATCTCTGATGAAAATTAAATTTTTTTATGAATAGTTGAGTACTATCTAATGGCCGACTTTTATCAAATACTTGGTGTTTCAAGAGATGCTGATGCTAATACCTTAAAAAGCGCTTATAGGAAGTTAGCACGACAATATCATCCAGATGTTAATAAAGATCCCGGTGCTGAAGATAAATTCAAAGAAATAGGCAAGGCTTATGAGGCTTTAGCTGATCCCGAAACTAGAGCAAGATATGATCAGTTTGGAGAGGCTGGAATAGGAGGGGCGGCTGGTATGCCAGATATGGGCGATATGGGTGGCTTCGGAGACTTGTTTGAAACTTTTTTTAATGGCTTTGGTGGGCAATCTGCTCAAGGAGGTAGATCACAAAGAAGAGGTCCACAACAAGGTGATGACTTAAGGTATGACTTAAATATTGATTTTAAAGATGCTATTTTTGGACAACAAAGAGAAATAAACATACCTCATTTAGAAACTTGTGAAGTATGTAGAGGTACCGGGGCAAAAAAAGGCACAGGTCCAACAACTTGCACAACATGTGGCGGAAGTGGACAGGTTAGAAGGGCTACAAGAACTCCATTCGGTAATTTTACTCAAGTAGCAGAATGCCCAACTTGTAATGGAGTTGGACAAATTATTTCAGATCCATGTTCCAGTTGTGGTGGAAATGGTGTTAAACAAGTTAGAAAAAAACTACGTATAAACATTCCTGCAGGAGTTGACACAGGAACTAAATTAAGAGTTTCTGGAGAGGGCAACGTAGGTTTAAAAGGTGGGCCACCTGGAGATCTTTACGTTTTTATAAAAGTTAAAAATGACCCAAATCTCAAAAGAGATGGAATTAATATTTACTCCGAAATATCAGTGAGTTATCTTCAGGCTATACTTGGAGATACTCTCGACATCATTACCGTTGATGGAAAGGTTAACTTAAAAATTCCAAGTGGAACGCAGCCAAACAGTACACTATCACTAGAGAATAAGGGCGTGCCTCGACTAGGTAATCCTGTTGCTAGAGGCAATCATCAAGTTTTAGTAAAAGTTAAACTTCCAACTCGAATAACAGAAGATGAACGAAATCTTTTAGAGGATTTAGCATCAAAATATTCAGACAAGAATTCAAGTTCTAACAGTGGTTTGTTTAGTAAGTTGTTTGGCAAGGAATCTTGAAAGAAGTTTCAAAGTTATTGAATTTAAAATCGATTCCATGCCCTTTGAATGTAGTGAAATGTAAATTAGCATTAGAGAAATTATCGCAAAATGAAAGTTTGATAGTTTATCTAGACAAAGGAGAACCAGAAATAATGGTCAAAAGAGCTTTAAAAGAAATGAATTATTTTTTTAAAACTATTGAAGAAAATCCAAAAACAATAAAGTTAAAAATTTTGTATGAAAGTTTATAAACAATATAAAGGTCTCGTTACAAAAAAATTTAATGAATTTTATCTTGTTGCATTATATAAACATGAGACCTCAGAACTTAATAAAAAATTTTTATGCAAAATCAAGAAGTCTGTAAATTTTAGAAATCAATTTGTTTACGTCGGAGATGAAGTGATAGTTTATCAAATTGACTCACAAAGTAAAAGAGCAACAATAGAAAGTTTAGTCAAAAGGAATAACCTTTTAGAAAGACCATCCGTTGCTAATATTTCAAATATATACGTTATTTGTTCCGTTGAAGAGCCAAAATTGAATTTGTCTCAAGTAAATAAGTTTTTAATATCCGCCGAACATCTAGGTGTAGAGGTTTCCTTGGTGCTTACTAAATGTGATTTGATAACAGAACAAAAACGACGATTATTAATTGATAAATTTAAGAAGTGGGGATATCAAGCTATTACTTTAAATTTTAATAATCCAGAAAATTTAAAAAATTTATTGATTGATTTAAAGGAAAAAAAATGCTCAATATTTATGGGACCATCTGGTGTTGGTAAAACCACTTTATTAAATATGATAATTCCAGGTCTTGATAATACAACTGCCCCTGTCTCAAGCAAAATAAAACGCGGAAAAAATACGACGAGAAATGTTGAGCTATTTTCTCTATCAAGTAAAAGCTATATTGTGGATACTCCCGGTTTTAATATGCGATCACTTGAAATAGATATTCGCGAATTACCTAACTTATATCCAGAAATTTATAAACAAGTAGTTAATGATGGTATAAATTGCAAATTTCGTAATTGCTTACACATAAATGATCAGGGTTGTAAGTTAAATAAAAATTTTGAAAGGTATACTTTTTATAAAGAAATGATCGAATCATCTAAGAGTCATTATTGTCTAATCCAGGGAGATTAAGGTTTAAGCCACCAGTCAAGTCATTCATTCTTTCTTTCATTGTAGTAGTTGAACTTTCATGAGCTTTTTTGATGGCTTCTAGTATATTTTTTTCTATTTCTTCTTTATTAGCAGTTTTAAATTTTTCATTTACTTCAACTCTAAGGGGAAGTTGGTTTCCGCTAATCCATACTTTTATCATTTCATCATTACTTTTACCTTCAATTTCCATGCTTTCAAGTTCATCTTGTAATTTCTGAGCATTTTGTTGAATTTCTTTAGCTTTTTTAAAAGCTTCTGTTAGTTGTCCAAAATTTGGAAGTCCAAAACCTGCCATTTGATAAAAAAGTTTCTTTAATTAAGGATAGTCAAATCCGATCATTCTTACTTCTGGTTGAAGAAAAATCCCTTTCTTTTGTAGTATTTTTTGTTGAATTACTGTTATTAAATCTAAAATATCTTTTGAATTAGCAGAAGAATTGTTAATTATAAAATTTCCATGCATAGTAGATATTTCTGCGCCTCCCATTTTAAACCCTTTTAATCCTAATTCTTCAATTAATTTGCCCGCATAAGTATCAGTTGGATTTTTAAAAACGCTTCCAAAACTTGGTAAATCGTATGGCTGCGTATCGGTCTTTTTTTTAAGATTGTTTTTTGTAGTTTCTAATAATTGTTCAATATTTCCTTTTGGCTCAAATAGTAGTTTTGCACTTATTATCAGGAGATTATTTTCTTGAAATGGACTGAATCTGTATCGAAAATTGATATCCTTTTTATCAATTTCAAATGTCTCAAGAGTTTTAGTATCAATAACTTGCACTGATAAAAGATTATTTGCTAATGATAGTTTGTTTGAACCAGCATTCATACAAATAGAACCTCCTACTGTGCCTGGAATACCAATAGCCCATTCACCCCCTTGTAATCCGTTTTTTGCAAGCATGTTTGACATCGTGGGGAGCATTACACCAGCTTCCGCTATTACAATCCCCGAATGGGATTCAATTTTGATAGAGCGCATTTTTTTTGTGCATATAGTTAAACCTTTTAAGAAAATATTATTTATCAGTAAATTTGAGCCAGCTCCTATGATTTGGCAATTTTGATTATTTAAATGTGCCCACTTTATTAGATTTATGAATTCATCTGCATTTTTCGGTTTTGAAAAATATTCTGCAAATCCACCAACTTTTATAGTTGTGTAATTAGAAAGGTTTATTTTCTCTTCATAATTAATATTTTTTATTAATGATTTAATCATTTTGAGTTTTCTTATTATTTAATATTAACCAAAGGTCATGACAATCCCCAGCTCCCATATTTAAAATAAAATCATTTTTTTGGGTTAAGTTGAAAAATTTATCTTTAATTTCATAATTGTCTTTTAAACACTTAACATTTTTATTTTTTTTATAAATAAATTTAGCAATTAGTTGTGAGTCAATATTCTCTATACTTTCTTCTCCAGCGCTATAAATATCGGTTAAATAGATAACATCTGCTTTTGACAGTTCTTGGACAAATTCATGAATAAATTGTTTTACTCTAGTAAATCTATGTGGTTGAAAAATAGCAATTAATCTTCCTCTTTGTTCTTTATTATTATCGTTCTTATTTTTAATAAATAGCCTCGCTAAATCAATCGTGGCCTTAATTTCATTAGGATGATGCGCATAGTCATCGTAAATAATTCTTTGATTTAGTTCACCTCTCAATTCAAATCTTTTTTTTGGTAATTGTAAAGATTCGATATTTTTCTTTATCTCTTTAAAACTTACTCCAATCATCCTACAGGCTGCTATAGCAGCAGTAATATTAGAAAGATTATGTAATCCCGGAATTGAAATATTTATATTATCAATGAACTTACCATGCTCATAATATTTACCAAAGGTTTTATCTTTATTTAACTTATTTGGAATTATTGAATAAGCAATATTATTTATTTCTTTAATAGACCATTGATAATTTGAAGTAAAATTTTTTCTCGTAATCTCACAATCATAGTTAATTAATAATTTTTTGGAATTAGAAGCAAATTTCTTAAATGCATATAGTACTTCATCAATATTTGAGTAATGGTCACAATGGTCGAAATCAATATTATTTATTATGCCAATATTAGAATTGTAATTTTGAATTGTTCCGTCAGACTCATCAATTTCTGTTACTAAGTATTTTGTATTTTCTATATGAGCATTGGATTTATAAATTGGGATTATCCCACCAGTTATTGAAGAAGAATTATCAGTACATAATTCTAATAATGTAGACAGAAAAGTACTAGTAGATGTTTTTCCATGACTACCTCCTATTGATAATGATACATAAGATTTCATTATCATCGCAAGAATTTCCGAACGATGTTTGATTGATAAATTATTTTTTTTGCAAAAGCATAATTCTTCGTTTTCATCCTTAATTGCTGAGCTAATAACACAATTGATAGTCTGATTTTGAAATTTTGAAATCACAATATCAATATTATTTTTTGTTTGAGTATCAAAAATTATTGCGCCTAATGCTTTTAATTTATTTGTTTCTCTATTTTTAACTAAATCAGATCCGGATACTGAGTATCCCTTCTTTATTAATGCCATGGCGATTGCAGACATTCCAATCCCACCAATACCAATAAAATGAAAATGACTTTTGACTATTAAGTTTGTATTCAATTACCAAAAATATACTTAAATCACGATAACTTCTAACTAATTATTCTGGCATTTAATTTTTAAAAAAATGTTATTTTTTTTATGAATTAATACAAAAATAGAATTATTTGCTTAATAAATCAAAAAATACTTACGTTATTGCACAAAATTCTGTATGATCAGCAACTTAGGTTAAACATTAGAAAATTTTTATTTATGACTTTGCGTGTTGCGATTAATGGTTTTGGCAGAATTGGGCGAAACTTTATGCGTTGTTGGTTAAGTAGAGGTGCTTACACCAATATTGAAGTGGTTGGTATTAATGTAACTTCAGACCCTAAAACTAACGCTCACCTTCTCAAGTATGATTCAGTATTAGGAAAATTGGATGGAGTAGATATTCAATACACTGACGATACTTTTGTAATTAATAACAAAACAATCAAGTGTTTTTCAGATAGAAATCCAATGAATTTACCTTGGAAAGATTGGGGCGTTGACTTAGTT
>QCTC01000033.1 GCA_003211315.1 Prochlorococcus sp. AG-670-O17
GAAAATTGGGGCTTTCAATGGAATAGATTTCAATTAACAGAGCTAGATTCAAAAACTGGATTAAATCTTTCTAGGTTAAGATTAAAATCATGCTTGAATTATGATCTTAAACAATTAAAAAATAAATTAGTTTTAGAGCTTGGTTGTGGAGCAGGAAGATTTACAGAGATTTTAATAGAGGTTGGAGCTAAAGTTGTTTCTGTCGATATAAGTTCAGCTGTTGATGCAAATGCAAAGAACTGTCCTGTTAGTGAAAATCACCAAATTGTTCAAGCTGATATAAATAATTTACCTTTTTATCCAGAGCAGTTTGATTTTGTTATTTGCCTTGGAGTTGTGCAACATACCCCTAATCCTGAAGAGACAATAAAAAACCTTATTAAAGCTTGTAAAAAAGGAGGTCTAATTGCTTTCGATCAATATACTCAAAGTCTTTATCGTAGATTTAATATTGGGACTTTATTAAGAGTCTTTATAAAGAGAATACCTTCTAGTAAGAAAAGATTTAATTTGGTAAAAAAAATTGTGAACTTTTATTATCCTATTCATGCGTCGCCATATTTTCATAAAAAACCATTATCTTTTTTCTTGGCAATTTTTTCTCCATGTGGTTCATTTTTCAGGAGCTTGCCAAGTTTAGACAAAGAAACTCAGTATGAATTTATGTTGGCTAATACTCATGATGCTTTGACTGATATTTTTAAACATTTAACAAATTATAAAAAGATGTCTAATGTCCTTAAAAAGCTGCCTGTTAAAATTGAAAGATTAGAAAATGGTGGTAATGGTATTGAGGTTCTTATTTCAAAATAATTATTATGATAGAGAAAATTTAAGAAACGATAAAATATTTAATACCAAAAGTAGTTACTTCTAATTGATAAGTTCACTCCATTTAGTTCTGATTTAAAATGTTTTTTTAGATAACTATAATGCTTTTCTTAAAATTTGAATTAGTAATAAATATGTATTCTGTGCTGTTAAATTTATAAAGATTAATTTTCAATATATTTATTATTTTTAAGAGGATGAATAATTTTTGCTTTGGTATCAATTCCAATAATTGGATGAAACATGTTCATTATATCTAATTCTGGATCTAAAAATAATTTGTCATATATTCTTTTGAAAAGTTTAAAAGCGGCATTTTGACTATGATATTTTTCAACATACTTTCTACTAGCTAGTCCGATTTCTTTTCTAAGAGTTGGTCTATCGATTAGTAATTTTAAGTTTTCCTCTATATTTTCAGGAGTTGTAGAAAGTATTGGACATTCTTTTAAGAAGCTTAATCTGTAATGATGTTTTGTATAAAAATCATTATCCAAATTCGAGAGAACAGGTAAGCCAGATGACATTCCTTCAATTCCGCTAAAGGCATATCCTCCAAATATTAATTGCTCTACAAGTATGTCAGCAGTTTTTATGATTTTACGGATTTCTTCGTTTGGGGTATTTTCTATAAGGATAAATTCAATCAAATAACCTTTCTTTCTTAGATTATTTATTGCATTAATTATAAAGTGAGTGCCATTAAAACCTCTATGGTTGGATGTATGAATTATTTTTACGCTTCCATTCCTGCCGTTATAACTAGAGTATTCTTCTTTAGATTTCCATTCTTTTATATCTATAGTAAAAGGGGATGGTATATTTACATCCCATCTGGGGATGCTATCTATCATAAAACCGGAAATTATAATATCTGAATATTTATTCCATTGTTTAATCCTTTTTAGAATCGCATCCTCTTTAAATGCCAACTTTCTATAGGAATCCATTAAACCAATTCTTAATGAAATATCCTGAATCATAGAGAATGGATAAGCATCTCCTCCAAAAGGAATAATAATAGTCTTACAACCTGATAATTTTAATAATATAGGTTCAATCCACCACCATATAGAGTTGTTTAAAGCAAAACCATTAAATGAAGTATGCAATACTTTTGATTTTCTTAAAACAAAATTAAAAGCTAAACTTCTACCAATTTCTCTAATAATAAAAGTAGGGAGAAATCTAATAAAAGATGGAACAAAGTCGTCAAAATATTTATCAAAATCATTCTTTTTGTTAATGCTGAATACCCCTTCCATTATTGATATTGAGTTAAGATTATTTTCTTTTAAAGCATTAGACCAGTATTTATTAGAAATAAGTGGCATTGAACCCCATACGAAGTACTGTCTTTTTTTTCTTGGCATTACTGCCGATATAAAAAAAATCGGAATCAAAGCAGTTAAATATGTGTTCCATGCCAAATACTTAATTTTATTTATCACTGATATTTTCATAATTATCTGATAATTCTTGTATAGTTATTGATCCTAATATTTATTAATGGCTCACTTCAACCTTTTTCGGATTGATTTTATGATTTTACTCGGATATGTATTTTTCCCTCGAAATTCAACTTCTTTTATTATTAATAACCCTTCGCCACAAGCTACATGAATATATTCTTTAGATATATGTGTTATTTGACCTGGGATGGCGCAAAATATTTCTTTATTTTCTTTTATTTCAGCATCCCATATTATGAGTTTTTCACCTTCTAATTCACAAAATGCCCCAGCGTAAGGCTTATTACTTGCATTGATTAATCTTAGGATTTGTAAAGATGATTTAAACCAACTAATTCTTCCATCTTCTGGACATCTGGGATAACATCTCAAAGAATTCTTTGGATCAAGAGACTGTTTCTCAAGAAAATAATCATTATTATTTTTTAATTGATTTATTGCCTCCAAAGCTAAACTTGGGATCCTTTTTTCAAACCAAGCCCAAGTATCTGATGTTTTTGTAGATATTTCAAGCTTAAAATAATCTCTTGCAATGATATCCCCGCTATCCAATTCACCTCCTTTCATTTTGTGAATACACAATCCCAGCTTTTCTTCTCCGTTGATAATTGCCCATGCATGACAAGCATTACCTCTATATCTTGGAAGATCTCCACCATGAGCATTTAAAATACCTAGCCGAAATATATCAATAATTTCTTGAGGAATTATTGTTGGGTAGTTCATACTAATTGCTATATCTGATTTACTATTTATTAGTGTCTTTCTAAATAAACTTATGTTAGAACCTGTTTCAAATGGTATAAATAAATTTTTGGCAAGATTTTCGAAATCTTCTCTTTTGACTTTATACTCAGGCGCTTCTTTAGCCGTTATTAAGCACGTAATATCATTTCCTGATTCTTTTAACTTGAGAGCGGTTTTATAAAGAATTTCGCTTCTACCAATAATTGCTATCCTCATAATAATTTTAATTGTAATATTTTTTGTATTTTCAAGATTCGCATTGCATAGGTAATCTGGCTTGAAATGTTATTCCATATCGATCTTCAAAGGAAAATTTAATAATTAGACCTTGACTTAATAACCATTCCTTGACTTCTTCTGGGGTATGCCTGCTACAAAGATTTGGATGATACCAATCATAGTTTATTGCATTATTCTCATCAAAGGAGAACTCTTCATTCCAAAAACATTTAAAAAAATGATGGTATAGGAATCTCTGAAGAGTATAAGTACCTGCTTTTATTTCCAACAATTCTACTTCTGGAACAGTTATTTCAATATTAGTTTCCGAGAGTGCTTTTCCAAGATTAGTTATCTGCTTAAGATTATTAAAAGCTAAATCGTAATCCATTACACTTATTTTTTTTCTGATATAGTCATCGACATACTCCCTAGTAGGAGCTTTAACTCGATAAACATAGATCCATATTTCGCCATTTTTCGAGAGGATATTGCAAAGATTATTAAAGCTTTTCTGAGGATCAGGTGTATGGTGCAATACCTCTTGACAATAAATCAAATCAAATTTTCCTAAAGTTGATAAATCATCTGATAAATCTTTAGTGTATATTTTTAAATTTTTTTCGGAACTAAGATTTGTTCTTGCCACATCAGCAGATGTAAGGTCGAACCCAATAATTTCAGCCTCAATATCACTAGAGTCTCTCAAGAGCTTTGTAACCCTTCCTGTTCTCAACCTTCCACTCTCAATTCCCAATTCAATACTCAGCAATCTATATGAAAGAAGTTCCTTCTTTAGATTTAATGTAAATATACAAACAGGTAAATCTTGAAGTAAACCTATATTTCTTGCAATATTTAAAGAAAAAGAAGTTTTCCCCATAGCAGGCCTTCCACCTAGAAGAATGAAATCTCCGCCTTTGAGACCTTGAGTCATAGCATCAAGATCATAAAAATTAACGGGTATCCCTGAAATACTCTCACCCAAAGCTTTATTTTCTATATCTTCAAATACATTTTTTAAAATTGATTTAATATTAAATGATTCGTTCATATTTTTTATCTAATAAATGGAAATATAATCCACATTATTTTTTATAAAAGTAATTCATGATTATTTTTAGTTCTTTTACTTCTTATGTGATTCCAACTATCGCCCTTAGATATTTTTTTAAAAATTTTTAATTATTTATATATTCAAGCTTTTCTGTATCTACGTAATTTATAAATTTATTAATTGCCTCGGCTACATTTTTATCTTTTTGCAACTCTTTACCAGCAACTTGACCCATTATTTGGAATGCAGTAAACATAACCTGATCACCTTCATAATTTAAAGCTTTTTTTGTCTCTTTTCTGCAATCCTCTGCCAATAATCTAGTGAAAAGGGCAGCAATTTCTTTATCAATTTTTTCTTTATCGTTAATACTCAAACTTATGAAATCATTTGAATCTGGATGTTCACCATAGACTCTTACAATCCATCTCACAAGAGAAATATTATCTTTAGAATTGGTAGATTGGACAAGACATTTTGCCATTTCATCTCCAAAAGGGCCCGCTATTGATCTTTTCTCACTTAACTGAAAAAAAGATAAAGTTAACAGGAATGGAAAAAGAAGACCTTTAATTCTCTTAGAAATTTTCATAATTTATTTTTATATATCAATACTAGTTCTATACAAAAAAAATGATTCCGATTTAAAATTTATTGAAAAAAAATTTATATATTCCAATTAAAAATTTTAAACATTTCGAATAAAAAATCTTCATTCTGTAAAACCTTACCATTAGTACAATCATTTCCGAGTTTCTTGGCAACTAACTTACCTACTTTTTGAACTTCATCCTTATTCAAGACCTCAAGACTATAACCTTTATCTTTAATTACTTTTTCAACATTTAAAACAAATGTTTTTTCATCTAGCCTACCTTTTTTTAAATAGCAAAGGTTAGCTCCTATTACGCTGGCAGCATAGGCTTCCTCCCTCATTGCATCTGTCATTACTGGTACTGCGATTACTGGAAATATTTGAATTATTGCTAAAAATGCAAAATATTTTTTTAGGATTCTAGTCATCTTTTATTTCTGTTAAGAGGGTTCTCAAAGTTAAATTTAAAATTTAAAGTACTTTTTAAGCTTTTCTTGGAATTTATCATCACTTTCATAGGTTTCTGAATCTTTAACCCCAGCTTTTTCAAATCCAAGAAATTGATTTGTTTCGATTTCAATTTCACAACTTCTACTGTAAATTTTACTTTTTTTCAAAACTGGTACATATTTCAAAACCTCGTTATAAGGGTTTTCTTTATAAGTTTCATATTCAATAAAATATACTTTGCCCTTTCTTATCCAATTTTGACAAGCCTCTAAAGCTTCATATCTTGAACCATATTTTCCTAGCCAATTTGCTTCGGCAGTATTAGTTAGAGCAATTGAAGCTATTAAGGGGATGAGTAAGCGTCTCATTTATTTAATTTCCTTGATGCCTTTATAGCATCTATTTGATCATAAGTACTGTTATAAATTTTGAAATGGGTATTGATATCATGCCCAAGACTTTTACTGGCAGCTCTTGCATCAATGTCAGCATGAATACTTCTAATTCCCCAATGATGCCTAACTGAGGTTAACTGTAAATTTTCAATTCCTAATTCTCTAGCTCTTGGTTTTAAATATCTGAGCCATTGATTCCCCAAATATTTCACTTGTGAAGGACTGTAATTATTTAAGTCAAAGGAATATGGTCTTTCAATATTTTCAAGTTCCCACTTTTGAGCAAGTTCCTTAGTAAGTGCAATTGGATATTTCAGATGCATTGCTTTTTTGGCCTTTGGGATATTTACAGAAGTGGCTGTTCCGCTAACAATATCAGGTAATAACGAAAAAGTTTCTCCTGATCTTGTGCCGTAAACAAATTGCGCAGCGGTCAACCATCCCCATTTCTTATGATCTCTAACCATATCTATGAGTTGAATAAATCTATGTTCATCAATAGGTGACTTAGTTTTTGGAATATAACGACCAACAAATTTATCAATTTTGTCTACATTTTCTAGCCCATTTAAAAGTCCAAGTTTTTTATAAAACTGACAAAGTTTTCTCCTCTTGTCAGACTCAGGTTGAGAATCATACTGTATTGAATCCAATAATAATTCAAGCGTAAGAATTGTATTTTGAGGAAGTTTCTTTAAGTAATTAGCTTGTACATTCCAGGTTCTTTGCTTTGTTTCCTTATTTCTATCTTTATCCTTCCAATACTCTATCTCTAATTTACTGATAGCCTCAGCAACAGTAATACCTCCACCTAAGATTTCTACTTTTGGTGCATCCCATAAAAGCTGATCAGGGATAAATCCGTTTTTATTGACATATTCCATCAATTGCAGAATTCTTGCTTCTGCAGAAACTAAATTCGAAACATCCGTGGACAATCTAAGTGGAATCTTCTTATCTTTTCTGGCCCCTTTACTATCTGTGAAAGTTCCTCGTATATATAAATAGTTTTGTTTGGATAATATTCGTGCTTTGATACTTCTTTCTTTAAATTTATTGTTCAATTCTTCTATTTTTTTATTTAATAGTTCCGAATCGAGTTCCGAATTTTTCATAGTATTAATACCACCTGAGGATTGAACACCAGACTTTCTTTTATTAACATTTGCTGACTTTTCACTCAATTAATAAGAAAAGGAGAGTTCCGAATAAGTTCCGAATTTATGTCCTTAAATGTCTCAAAATGTCCAGTATCTGTCAAGGGTTATGAAATATTTTAAAATTTAATAAAAGACATTAATAAGGCTTATTGTTGGCTGTCACTTCCCTTTGCTATACTGATTAGGCGACTAAAACTTAATAGTCCATCTGGAGAGGTGGTCGAGTGGTTTAAGGCTCTAGTCTTGAAAACTAGCGTACCGGCAACGGTACCGTGGGTTCGAATCCCACCCTCTCCGTACTACACAACTGACTTCTAAAGAGACAACTCCTTTTAGGAGTTTTTTTATTTTCTTCAATTTTAAGTAAGTTCCTTAGAGTTCCTCTCAGTTACCGTTTATTAGGGAACAAAACGGGTACATTTCGGGTATAAAAATATTGACAGTCGTTCTACAATAAGGGGCAATTAGCTCCTTTTTTAATGCGTAAATTATTAATACCTTTATTAGCTGCTATCGCTTTACCTACTGCTGTTAATGCAGGGATCCCTCAAGACAAAAATGTTAACAAATGGATGAGAGTAGAACAAACTTTAATGGTAGATACAGAGGATGTTGAGGTTAAGAAAGGAAAACTTCGTTTCTACATTAAAAGAAATGCAGCCCCTGGCGAATATGAAGGACCAAATGCACTCCTCAAAGAATACACAGGAAAATTAAGAATAAATTGCGACAATTTCACATCAGGAATACAAGTTAAAATTAATAATGCATTTGGGACTTATAGCACTATCAAATATTCTGATATTCAGCCAAATGAATATGCCTATAAATTTGCAAATTATTTTTGCTTTGCAAGTGGTTCTGAAGGTTACACAAGAGAAATTTATGAACCGGATTGGGTTAGAAAGGTAATAAATAATATAGAAATAAGAAAAGTCGAGAAAAAAAATAAAGCGGGCAATGTCAATTGTGATTCACCGGTTTGGGAAAATAAGCCTAGGTGTAATTAATGAAACGCTTACTGCATGCTAAATCTTGATATTATTGATTGATTTTATTTATTTAAAAAACGGGTACATTTCGGGTATTACTGTTCCTTAAAGAATAGTAAATCCATTGATATAACTAGAAAAAAACTAGACTTGAAAACTAGCGTACCGGCAACGGTACCGTGGGTTCGAATCCCACCCTCTCCGTTTTTAGAAAGCCGTCATAGAGTGGCATAAGCTATAGATAATAAGTTTTAAAAGAGAAAGTACTATGTATTTAATTTATTAAAATAGTTAATTTAAAGACTGTAGTATGATTTCTTTTGAAAGTACAAAACTGATTTATAGATTGTGATTAATACCAAAAAAGTTTCAGAAATAATTATCAATAAAGAAGAATCATGGCAAAATAGTATATATATAACTTTTGATGTTGACTGGGCTCATGATGAAATAATTAAAGATACCTTCGATATAATTCAAGAAGCAAAAGTTTCAGCAACGTGGTTTATTACTCACCAAACAAAATTAATTCGAGATTTAAGAAGAAATAAAAATTTCGATTTAGGAATACATCCTAATTTTGAGAATCTATTGAGAGGTGATAATAAAAATGGTAAAAATGCAAATGAAATACTCTCTAATTTAACAGGTATAGTCCCTGAAGCTTTAGCTATAAGAAGTCATTCATTGACTCAAAGTAGTCACCTACAAAATTTATTTAAGAAAGAAGGTCTTAA
Source organism: Prochlorococcus sp. AG-670-O17 (assembly GCA_003211315.1). Taxonomy (GTDB): domain Bacteria; phylum Cyanobacteriota; class Cyanobacteriia; order PCC-6307; family Cyanobiaceae; genus Prochlorococcus_A. Next base: position 8,656 of record QCTC01000033.1, read on the forward strand.
ATATGATTTAAACCATTTCATACCTTTAAATTCAGGAATAGAACTTAAACCTTGGATACTTTGGAATGGATTAATAAAAATTCCCTTTTGTTGGGAAGATGATATTGAATGTATGTATGGTAATAATACAAATTTAATCGAATTAAACAAACATCTTGGATTAAAAGTTCTTGATTTTCACCCCATACATATATTTCTCAATACAAAAGATTTGAATCTTTACCAATCAACAAGAGAATTTCATCAACAGCCAGATAAACTAATAAAATTTCGTAATAGAGGATATGGTATACGTAATCAACTTTTTGAACTATTAAGTTTATTCAATTAATTTTGAGGAAAAAATATGATATTCCATGAATTATTTTATTTAACATTATTCAATATAATTCCAATTTAATTTGCTTTTCGTTTATGGTAAATTCCTCTGCTATGGTTGTATTTCTTAGATTGAATAAGATTTGATGTCAAATATTCTAATAACAGGAGCAAATGGATTATTGGCTTATAGTTTATGTGATGTCTTACTTAAAAAAAAACATACTATTTACGCTACTACAAGAGACTTTTCGAAGAGTAAAGTTAAGGGCGTTAATTACATAAAACTTGACTTTGCGAATAATTGCGTATTTTCTGATTTGCCTAAGAAAATAGATATTGTTATTCACGCAGCTCAATCTCTGAAATATCATCAATTCCCAGAAGAATCAAATGATATATTCCAAGTAAATATAAATTCAACTTATAAATTGCTTGAATATGCAAGGAATATAAAAGTTAAAAAATTTATATATATTTCCTCTGGAGGGGTCTATAAAAGAAAAGAAGAATCAATAAAAGAAACAGATGATTTACTTTTGCCTAGCGAATTAGGAATGTATTTGGGAAGTAAAATTTGTGGAGAAACTCTATCTCAAAGTTATAGTAAATTCTTTGATTTAGTTATAGTTAGACCATTTTTTATTTATGGACCAAGACAAAAAAATACTATGCTAATAAAAAGACTTATGAACAATATAATTAACTCTGAAATTATTAAAATTAATGGAAAAAATGGAATAAGTATTAATCCAATTCATGTTGAAGATGCTTCTTTAGCAATAACAAAAATAATATCAAAATTGAATGGTAATCATATTGTTAATCTTGCTGGAGAAGAGACTTTCTCAATAAAAAAAATATGCGATGAAATTGGTACCTTTTTAGGACGCAAGCCAATATATGAATTTATTAATGATGAAGTTAATGACTTAATTGGAGATATATCGTTTATGAAAGAGAATCTATATTCTCCTAAGATTAAATTAATTGATGCTTTGGAAGAATTGAAAGACTCGATTAAATTTGAGAAAACGCCTTAAGACATTATTTTCAATGTATTAACTTTAAGAGGAAAAACCTAATTTGAATTGAAATAAAAAAGATTTAACTTGAATATTTTTCAATGAATTTGTAAAATTTAGAAAAAACAAAATTTGATTTGAAAAAAGGTAATAGTCTTTTAAACTTATTGATTCAATTAATAAAGTTTATTGATACAAAATATAAGCTTCAACTTATTTTTCTATTATTTCTAATGATTTTAAGTAGTATTGCTGAACTATTATCATTAGCAATGGTTATTCCCTTTTTATCAATACTTTCTGATCCAGATATTATTCTAAAAAGTGAAATAGGAAAGCAATTAATAAATAATTTAGCAATAAATGATTTAGATAATATTGTTATTCCAATTACATTAATATTCTGCTTTTTTGTGACTTTATCTGGATTAATTAGATTATTAAGTATTAGGTTTATTTGGAAAATATCAGGAAATATTGGAGCATCATTAAGTTCAAAAGCATATAATAATCTTCTTTTTGAAAACTACGAAAAACATTTAAATAGAAATTCGAGTTCTGTTATTTCTACTATAAGTATTGACTCAACAAGAATAGTAAATGAGATATTAAATCCTATTCTGCTTATGATAAGTTCCGGACTTATAGCTTTAACCATAATTCTTGGATTAGTTATTATTAATTGGCTTGTAGCCTTATTTAGTTCTTTGATCGTACTAATTTTTTATATAGTTGTAATTTATAGCAGTAGAAAAAAAATCGAATCAAATAGTCAATTATCAGTACGACTTAACCAAGATGTTATTAAATATCTTCAAGAAGGTATTGGATCAATTAGAGACGTAATATTAAGTGGAAGTCAAAATTACTATTCTAAAGGATTTGTGAAAACAAGCTTTGCATTGCGTAAAAAACAAGCCGAATCAAACTTCTTAACTTTATATCCAAGATTAGTATTAGAGCCATTTGGCATACTTTTAATTGCACTAATTGGAACAATATTGACTATTCAAAATGGATCTTTAGATAAAGCATTACCTTTCCTTGGAGCCCTAATTCTTGGCACTCAAAGAATTATACCAATGGTTCAAAAAGTTTATGAGGGGATTTCATCAAGCCAAATAGCTAAAGATTCCTTAGAAAATTTCCTCAAGTTGCTTTTAATTCAAAATCCAAACTATAAAAATAAGAAGCTTAATCCACTACACTTCACTGATAAAATATCATTTAATAATGTTTCTTTTCGTTATTCTTCAAGAAAAGGATTAATTCTTAAAGATTTAAATTTCACTATAAAGAAAGGAGAAAGAGTTGGAATAATTGGTGAAACAGGAAGTGGCAAAAGTACAACTATAGATCTTTTAATGGGACTTATTACTCCCTCAAAAGGCTTCATAAAAATTGATAATTCAAATCTTCATGACAAGAGAAACCCAAACCTTATTCAAAAATGGAGGCAGTCAATCTCACATGTTCCTCAAAATATATTTTTAACTGATTCTACTATTATTGAAAATATAGCCTTTGGCATAGACAAGATTAATATTGATTATGAAAGAGCTTTAAAAGCAGCAAGACTTTCACAACTACATAAATTCATTGTAAATCTACCTTATGGATATGAAACTATTATTGGTGAAAAGGGTTCTTTTTTAAGTGGTGGCCAGAAGCAAAGGCTTGGTATTGCAAGATCTCTTTATAGGAAAACTGAAATATTAATATTTGATGAAGCCACAAGTTCACTAGATTCTAAGACTGAGGAATCTATAATGAATTCGATTGATTTACTTGCTGAAAATCATACAATTTTATTAATCGCGCATAGAATATCAACTCTAAAAAATTGTAATAGAATACTAAATTTAAAAAATGGCACCCTAAAAGAAGTTAACTTTGAAGACTTAATTTAATTCATTATTTCTTGCTTAACAGGAATAAAAATTGGTATGGGTGAATAGTATTTGCAAGGGAATTTCTTTTCCTTTTAATAGGAAATAAAAGCTGAAACTGTAGTTAAAAATTGGATAATTTATGTTAATTAATGATTTATTTTTTCATTTATAAAGGCAAAGCTTAATAAGCAATTATTAGATAAGAAAAGCATAAAGAAGTTCTAAATTTAAAATTTAGAAAATAATAATCTTAAAAAATAATAATTTAATTAATAAGTAATTTTGATATACTAGAAAAATTTTAATAAACCCATTAACTTAATATAATAATATCTAAAATTAATTCATGGATAAGGATAAGCAAACTGAAAAAAGTTTTCGAGATAAATGGAATTATAATCAATTATTTGCATTTAAAGAAACCCAAGATCCTAATTCCTTTATTTTAAATTGGATTTTAAAAAGAAATGGTTTTAGTAACATTCAAGAACTAAAAAATAGCTTAAAAGGGAAAAAAAGAATTTTAGATGCAGGTTGTGGAAATGGAAGGGTTACAAAGCTCTTGAGAGACTCTAGTGATATTGAGGCTGAAATTATTGGGTTCGACCTTACATCTGCTGATGTGGCAAGAACAAATCTTAGTTCCGAAAAAAATTTAAAAATATACACTAAAGATTTATCAGATGATTTATCAACTTTAGGAAAATTTGATTTGATTTATTGTCAAGAGGTATTGCACCATACACCTGATCCTCAGAAAAGCTTTAATAATCTTTGCAATATCCTCTCGAAAAATGGCGAAATATGGATCTATGTTTATCGAGTTAAAGCTCCTACTAGGGAGTATGTCGATGACTATATCAGAAAAAAAATAAGTGTAATGGATTACGATTTAGCTTTTAATAATCTTAAGCAGATAACTAATCTTGGAAAAGCACTCTCGGAAACTAATATTGAAATAACTGTTCCAGAAGTAGAATTGTTGGAAATAAAAGCAGGTACTTATACTCTTCAGAGATTCCTATACCATCATTTTTTTAAATGTTTTTGGAATGAAGAGTTCTCCTTTGATGAGAATAATGCAATAAACTATGATTGGTATCATCCAAATCTTTGTAGCAGGCATACCCCAGAAGAAGTCAAGGAATGGTTATTAAGTCAAGGTCTAATTATTAAATTTTCCTTTGAAGATCGATATGGAATAACATTTCAAGCCAGATTACCTATGCAATGCGAATCTTGAAAATACAAAAAATATTACAATTAAAATTATTATGAGGATAGCAATTATTGGTAGAAGCGAAATTCTTTATAAAACCGCTCTCAAGTTAAAAGAATCAGGAAATGATATTACGTGCTTAATAACGGCTAAAGAAGCGCCTGAGTATAAAGTCAAAAGAGAAGATTTCGAAAATCTTGCCAAAAATTTATTTATACCATTTGAAACAGGTTCTAACATAAGTTTATTTAGAAAGACACTAATAAATAGTAAATCAGATATAGCAATTAGTATGAACTACCCAACAATAATTCCTCAAGAAATTATTGATATATTTCGGCTAGGTATTTTAAATGCTCATGGTGGAGATCTTCCAAGATATAGAGGTAATGCTTGTCATGCATGGGCAATTATCAACGGAGAAGAAAAGCTGGGATTGTGTATTCACAAAATGAAAGGAGGTGAATTGGATAGCGGGGATATCATTGCAAGAGATTATTTTAAGCTTGAAATATCTACAAAAACATCAGATACTTGGGCTTGGTTTGAAAAAAGGATCCCAAGTTTAGCTTTGGAGGCAATAAATCAATTAAAAAATAATAATGATTATTTTCTTGAGAAACAGTCTCTTGATCCAAAGAATTCTTTGAGATGTTATCCCAGATGTCCAGAAGATGGAAGAATTAGTTGGTTTAAATCATCTTTACAAATCCTAAGATTAATCAATGCAAGTAATAAGCCTTACGCTGGGGCATTTTGTGAATTAGAAGGTGAAAAACTCATAATATGGGATGCTGAAATAAAAGAAAATAAAGAAATATTTTGCGCCATCCCAGGTCAAATAACACATATATCTAAAGAATATATTCATGTAGCTTGTGGCGAAGGGTTATTAATAATAAAAGAAGTTGAATTTCGAGGGAAAAATACATATCCGAGTAAAATCATAAAATCAATCCGAAAAAGGTTGAAGTGAGCCATTAATAAATATTAGGATCAATAACTATACAAGAATTATCAGATAATTATGAAAATATCAGTGATAAATAAAATTAAGTATTTGGCATGGAACACATATTTAACTGCTTTGATTCCGATTTTTTTTATATCGGCAGTAATGCCAAGAAAAAAAAGACAGTACTTCGTATGGGGTTCAATGCCACTTATTTCTAATAAATACTGGTCTAATGCTTTAAAAGAAAATAATCTTAACTCAATATCAATAATGGAAGGGGTATTCAGCATTAACAAAAAGAATGATTTTGATAAATATTTTGACGACTTTGTTCCATCTTTTATTAGATTTCTCCCTACTTTTATTATTAGAGAAATTGGTAGAAGTTTAGCTTTTAATTTTGTTTTAAGAAAATCAAAAGTATTGCATACTTCATTTAATGGTTTTGCTTTAAACAACTCTATATGGTGGTGGATTGAACCTATATTATTAAAATTATCAGGTTGTAAGACTATTATTATTCCTTTTGGAGGAGATGCTTATCCATTCTCTATGATTCAGGATATTTCATTAAGAATTGGTTTAATGGATTCCTATAGAAAGTTGGCATTTAAAGAGGATGCGATTCTAAAAAGGATTAAACAATGGAATAAATATTCAGATATTATAATTTCCGGTTTTATGATAGATAGCATCCCCAGATGGGATGTAAATATACCATCCCCTTTTACTATAGATATAAAAGAATGGAAATCTAAAGAAGAATACTCTAGTTATAACGGCAGGAATGGAAGCGTAAAAATAATTCATACATCCAACCATAGAGGTTTTAATGGCACTCACTTTATAATTAATGCAATAAATAATCTAAGAAAGAAAGGTTATTTGATTGAATTTATCCTTATAGAAAATACCCCAAACGAAGAAATCCGTAAAATCATAAAAACTGCTGACATACTTGTAGAGCAATTAATATTTGGAGGATATGCCTTTAGCGGAATTGAAGGAATGTCATCTGGCTTACCTGTTCTCTCGAATTTGGATAATGATTTTTATACAAAACATCATTACAGATTAAGCTTCTTAAAAGAATGTCCAATACTTTCTACAACTCCTGAAAATATAGAGGAAAACTTAAAATTACTAATCGATAGACCAACTCTTAGAAAAGAAATCGGACTAGCTAGTAGAAAGTATGTTGAAAAATATCATAGTCAAAATGCCGCTTTTAAACTTTTCAAAAGAATATATGACAAATTATTTTTAGATCCAGAATTAGATATAATGAACATGTTTCATCCAATTATTGGAATTGATACCAAAGCAAAAATTATTCATCCTCTTAAAAATAATAAATATATTGAAAATTAATCTTTATAAATTTAACAGCACAGAATACATATTTATTACTAATTCAAATTTTAAGAAAAGCATTATAGTTATCTAAAAAAACATTTTAAATCAGAACTAAATGGAGTGAACTTATCAATTAGAAGTAACTACTTTTGGTATTAAATATTTTATCGTTTCTTAAATTTTCTCTATCATAATAATTATTTTGAAATAAGAACCTCAATACCATTACCACCATTTTCTAATCTTTCAATTTTAACAGGCAGCTTTTTAAGGACATTAGACATCTTTTTATAATTTGTTAAATGTTTAAAAATATCAGTCAAAGCATCATGAGTATTAGCCAACATAAATTCATACTGAGTTTCTTTGTCTAAACTTGGCAAGCTCCTGAAAAATGAACCACATGGAGAAAAAATTGCCAAGAAAAAAGATAATGGTTTTTTATGAAAATATGGCGACGCATGAATAGGATAATAAAAGTTCACAATTTTTTTTACCAAATTAAATCTTTTCTTACTAGAAGGTATTCTCTTTATAAAGACTCTTAATAAAGTCCCAATATTAAATCTACGATAAAGACTTTGAGTATATTGATCGAAAGCAATTAGACCTCCTTTTTTACAAGCTTTAATAAGGTTTTTTATTGTCTCTTCAGGATTAGGGGTATGTTGCACAACTCCAAGGCAAATAACAAAATCAAACTGCTCTGGATAAAAAGGTAAATTATTTATATCAGCTTGAACAATTTGGTGATTTTCACTAACAGGACAGTTCTTTGCATTTGCATCAACAGCTGAACTTATATCGACAGAAACAACTTTAGCTCCAACCTCTATTAAAATCTCTGTAAATCTTCCTGCTCCACAACCAAGCTCTAAAACTAATTTATTTTTTAATTGTTTAAGATCATAATTCAAGCATGATTTTAATCTTAACCTAGAAAGATTTAATCCAGTTTTTGAATCTAGCTCTGTTAATTGAAATCTATTCCATTGAAAGCCCCAATTTTC